>NZ_JBEWQE010000005.1:0-291996 GCF_040538975.1 Flavobacterium sp. UW10123 | reverse complement strand
GTTAGTTAGTTAGTTAGTTAGTTAGTTAGTTAGTTAGTTAGTTAGTTAGTTAGTTAGTTAGTTAGTTAGTTAGTTAGTTAGTTAGTTAGTTAGTTGGTTGACGACTATTTTTATTTTTGATTTTGGCCAGTGATGGGGAAGTTGGTTAGAACAGGAGTGGATTTTGAAATCCCTAATTTAGAAAGAGGCAAGGGTTTATAATTGCTGCTTATTTTTATTCTTGTTATACTTATTCTTATTTCGTATTTTTGAACAAAGTTGGATTATGAAAAACAGAAGAAGAAATATCGGCGCTTATAGCAAGAGAAGAAAAACAATGGTATCTTCCAAAGAGGAAAGCTTATTGTTGGATTCTGCAAAAATTGCTTCCTCTAAAGCGGTAAGAAGCTCTATGGCTTTAGGTCTAACCATAAAAGTTATTCGCAATCACGAAATTATTGCCGTCAATCCAGATAGATCCATAAAGGTTATAAGAAAAATTTCAAAACCTTCAATTGATGTATCGGCATTGAGAAAAGGAATGATTCTAGAAAGAAAATAATATGACGCAGGCGAGATTGCGAATATTTGCAGGTCCTAATGGTTCAGGAAAAAGCACACTTTTTGATTCTTTTTCGAAAAAATACAATGCTGGCATTTTTCTTAATGCTGATTTAATTGAAAAAGAATTAGCAAATAACGGATATATTGATTTAAGCGAGTTCAATTTAAATCTTACCCAGAAAGATTTAAATGAATTCTTAAAGACTGAAAGAGCCGCATCCCTAATAAAAAAATCTATAGAAGATAATCATAAGATAGATTTCTGCATAAAAGAGAATGTTATAGTTGATGCGCAAAAAGAAACTCATAGCTATGAGGGAGCCCTGATAAGCGCTTTTCTGAGACATCATCTTCAGGAAGAAAAAATTGATTTCTGTTTTGAGACGGTAATGAGCCATCCTTCTAAAATTGAAGAGATCAAAGAGGCAAAGCAAAAAGGCTACAAAACATATTTATATTTTATCTGCATTGATGATCCTGAGATAAATGTTTCGCGAGTTGAGAATAGGGTAACCAAAGGGGGGCATAATGTTTCTTGGGAAAAAATTTCAAGCCGTTATTACAATACATTAAACAATCTTATGCCAATGATAGAAAATGCGGATAAATGCTATCTATTTGATAATTCAAGTGAAGAGTATAAGTTAATTGCTAAAATTGCAGACGATAAGCTCTCATTGGAAATAGAACCGTCTGAGCTGCCGAACTGGTTTATCGATTATGTGCTGAAATATTACATATAGAAGTTTTTTTTGTTTTAAAATATAAGGAGATTATCGTGACAGTGTCACGATAATTGCTGGGGTATTGGAATATTAAATAATTATTTTTCTTAAAAGTGTGTGTTCAGACGGGTATCAAATGTATTGGTTAATAATAATTAACAGTTTATCCTATTTTCGAATTGTGCAAGCACCGCTTGCATAAATTGAACTGTTAAAACAGTTGGAAAATAAATTATGAAAGATGTATAGTATAGCGCAAAAAATATTAGAGCGCGATCTGAAATTATAAATCTGATTAAGTTCGATGTATTCAAAAATAACCAACTATGAAAGAACGCAAGATAATGACGACACCGACTCAGAAGAAGATCATAGAGGCAATGGATAAGGTTGCTGAAAAATTAATTGAGTTTAAAAAGAAGAATAACAGCGATCTGGTTGTTATGCAGGACGGTAAAATTGTAAGAATAAAAGCCAGCTCTTTATAAAATATTATTTCAATAACAACATAAAGCTCTCAGAAATGAGGGCTTTTTTTATTCTTAGTTAGTAAGTTGAAGATTGTTTTCATTTTTGATTTTGCCTTTTATGAATAGATTGAGAGAATGTTTTTATGTGGTAAGTGCTCGAACTTAAATTTTTAAGCAATCCTTCTTACTATTTTTTACAGCTCTTTTGAATGCAATACTAATTTTGATTGCGCCATAATTTGGTCGTTGAAGTGTGATAACCTAATTATAAACTAAAGAAAAATAAGTTTTTTGTATATTTGTGTCAACTACAAAGGTTAAATGTTCTCTTGAAAGACTAGCTGTTTTACCAAATTATCGGACACATAACAAATGATGTTTTTGTAAGATTTTAAATTGTAAATTTTGTACCTTATTTGTACCTCGATGTTGATTAACCCCTATAGAATAGGAAAAGTTAATTTCTGCATCGGCAAGTAGAAAGCGCAAAGTAGCACAAAATAAAACAAATAAAACAGCTAAAATATTGTTAATAAGTATTTTAACTGTTTTATTCTGATTTGTACCATTCCTTCATAAATTAACATTTTTAATGCTTTTTTTAGGTGTAGTACCATATATGTTTTGATTATATTTCATTTTTTTACTTTTTATTTTTGTCGTAATGTAGCCTCTTCCAAAGTAACATTCTTTCTTTCGTCTTTAAATGTTTTTTAAGCTTTTTGAGGTATATTTTTTTTCTAACACTGAAAATATTTTATATTAAAAGCTCTGCTGTGAAGTCACAAAAAAATATCAACTCTAGATTGATTAGTCCTCTGTTTTACTTCTCGCTTTACAAGATTTGTAGTACCTATAAAGAAAATTATATATCATCATCTCATGCATTCGGTTTTTTGATTTAAAAAGTCTAACCATTGACATATGTACATAACTAATCAGTAAGTTATTCAAGTCTATCTGTAATAAATGGTAATTATTATAGTCAAGAACGGCATTTGACATAGACTTTATTTTGTTATTAAAATCTTCTAAAGCAATACTTATTTCGTGATATTCAGAATCCTGATTCTGTTCAAAAGCCATAAATTCTTCTATCTTATACCTGTACTTTCTGTATTTTAAATCTATCTGTTTATTGAGTTCTTTATTTATGCCGAATTCGTGCCCAAATCCTGTTTTAAGGTGTTCAAATAAAATTAATTTATTCTCTAAAGAATATTCAAAATTGTTTAAAAGATTATCAATATTTCTTAAAGCAAAAAGCCATCTTAATTCATCATCTTCACTTCCGATTATTTCAAGAATATTAACAATTAATATACTGTCGTAGAAAAAAAGGCTTTCAGAAAGTTCAATAGTGTTTTCTCCATAACGCTCTAACTCTCTTTGATAAGTGTCGGTCTGTACTTTCCATATTAAATCTTGATTTGTTAAGTCATTTAAATAAGGCAATAGTTTCCCCATAATGATTCCAAGATTACTTTTGTCTATACAATGAAAGCGAACCCTTAAATGATGTTTTGGGTCCGAATACCTAATGAAAAACCATTTGTCAATAATGTTTTCCTGAATCAGATCGTTTGCAACAGCATTAATAATTTCGATTAGAATAAAATCGGCTGTTTTTGTCCCTGTATATATTTTATAATAGAGCCAATTGTCTCCGGTTATAAAATTTCTTTGCACTATTTTAGTCATTCTTTAATTTTGAACTATTGTAAAATGATAGTATAATCTGGTTTGTATGGTATTGATTATCATCGTGATTTTTTACAATTCCTGATTCATTAAATAAGAATTCTTTAATTTTAAAACTTAGTTTATTTTTCACTGTGTTTAAAAACATTTTTAGAGATAATATATTTTCAAGATTTACTAATAACTGGTTGTCTGATTCAATAAGCATGACATATTGGGGTATTTTTTTCTCATTTCTAAATAATTGAAAACTCTGAATCAATTCGGCATCACTTTTATTTTTATCTAGAAACAATGCGATATCGAATTTTTTTATATTCCATACAGCCGGGAATAAAATCAGATTTTCATATTCAATTCTTGGAATAAACTCATAATCATTAGCAAAAGGCCCTAAATTTATTCCTATTCCTGCTCTTTTATTCTGTGATTGCATGTCACATAGAAAGTGGTAAATAGGTAAAGAACTTGACGAATAATTATGTGAATTTGAAAGACGAGGAAGAACTTCTTTATTATGATTTACAGATCGTAAATAAATGTCTTTCTGGTTTTTTACAGAAATATATAAATCGTTAATTTTTAATTGATTTCCAATGGCCAAAGTAGATTTAGCTAAGTATGGAATTTCAAATTCTCTAAAATGGGGACGAAGTAAAACATTTCCTATTCTTGAGTCTGGCAAATGATTAATTTCTGCAATAATCTTGGTCTCATTCATCTCTTTCTCCAAATTAGTTATACTTACCGTAAACTCTTCTAGAGTTTTGTCACCATGACAAAAGCGTCCAAAAAGATTTGCTGCACTTGAATTTCCGGCATCGCTTACAATTATTTTCTCTTCACCATTAATTATTACAATTTCTATCATGGTTGATATTGTATCTGGCAAATCTGTCCAATTTTCTTCCAGTTCTTCAAAATCCTTATCACTAAGTTTTATGCTATAACTTTTGTTAACAAAAGCTTCCGTAATTTTTTTATGAAAGATTGAATTGGCCTTAGTCCATTGAATTTGTTTAAAGGAATTTAGATCTTCTTTTGCGTTAAACATTAAATCATCTATTAATGGGTTGCTGTCTAAAATTTCCTGATTTTGTATATAACCAATTCCCATTTCTACATCTAATGCCTTTGCTAATGAAATCTCCCTATCTTCAAAACGCTCATAGAAGGCATCTTTGAACTGATGTAATGTAGTATTTTTCTTAGGATAAGTAAGTTTGTTGAATATGGACATTCCTCGTTTTACCGAATCAACTACAGAATTACTGATTAAGTTCGATGTTGTGCTTAGTGTTACGTCTGTCTGGAATAAAAACTTAATGTCAAAATCAGTTCCCAATTCTTTTACAGAATTACTGAGGTCAATATATTTTTTGGGATTGTTTTCAATTTGATTATCCATTTCTGCTAAACTAGATTCTATATAGTTTAGCAGGTTTATCAAATCATTAGAGTTTTCTATTTTTAATAACACACTTTTAATATGGTCTAAAAATTCAATTCCGGTAGCAGATGGTTCAAGTTCACTTATTAAGATTTGGCTAGAAATTAATTCATCAACAAAAGAATTCACTTCTTCAAAAGAATTTTCATCGTCTACCAATAAATCAATGATATCTTTCATTAACATCCCTTTTTCAGTAGCTTTTAGAACTTTTTGAAGATAGACTGAATCATCAACAGCCATCATATTGTGTTGTCTTATACCGCTGACGTATTCAAATTCGACATATCTAAGGTGTTTTCCAGATTTGTAAATGCTTGTATTTGGAAAAAATAATATTTGTTTTTTTATATTTTCAATTTTCACAAGATTCTGAGACAATGCTACGAGGTAATTCATATCTAACCTAGTATGCCTTTTATTTTTAGAGATATTATCAAGTTTAATTTTGGTAACACTATCAATTGTACCCACACTGCATCCAGCAAATATTCCAAAAGGTGTTGCTCTTGACGACATTCTGGACACATATTTAAGTAAAGAATATTTTAGTTTTTCAATTTTATTAGGATCTTCAATTTTATTATTTAGCCATTTTTCTAATTCATTATATAAAATAGGTGTGGCTAAAAAGACAGCTTCCTTTATTTCAGCTCTGCCAAAGAGTTTTTTAAATTCATCATCAGATATATCTTGCTGTGAAGTTAGTTCTTCAAAAAAGTTAAAGGGTAAAAGCGGTGCTCTGAGAACAAAATTTGGAAATGATTTGTATGTGTTTTCTTTTGACATTTTTGCGTTAGTTATTATTTACATCTAATAAGAATAAATTATCCCATCCGCAATCATCAAATTCAAGTAAATAGTCTATTAGAACCATACCGATTCCAATTACTCCGTCCAACAATCCTATCGAATCAATATAGGTTCCATTTCCTTGATATTTTTGATAACCGGCAATGCCTTTTTCATTTTCGCCAAATTTCAAAACTGCAGAGGTTAATTTCTCATATTCATGATAAAACTTCTCATCTTTAGAAATTAAATACCATTTTTTATGAATGTATGCTATGCTTGATAGACCATGACAAAAACAAGCATCATAACCATTTGAGCTTGAAAACATTTTTTCAAAAGTATTTCGCTGTAAATTTTTGTATGCTAAAGCTAATGCCTTTTCTTTTAGTGCTTTATCATTTAATATGCATGATGCTTTATAAAGGCCTAAAGAAATGGTCTGATCTCCATAACACCAGCCAAGATTGGTGTTATAATGAGCAGTTATTTTGTTTGTCGCAATACTTGGAAATTGTGATAAATTATTTTCATTGTTGCTTTCAAATTCTAAAACACAGTTGACACTTTTGTTTAAAGTTTCTCGAATTAGATTATTTTCGGGAATTTGCTTCAAAAATTTTGAGAAAATAATTATATAAGAAATATGCCCATGTGCTAATCCACAATTTGTCACATGAGTGTCTTCGGTTGTATTATAAAGATCTTTGACACTATTGGTTTTTTCAATATCAGCTAAAACAATGACAGCAAGTATTTCAAATAGTTGTATAAGTTTCTCTTTAAGCAGGAAGTTTTTGTTATTAGTAAATCTTTCAATTAAGTAAAATGCAGCGCCAAATGTGCCATGCAAGAAATCAATATCCTCAATAATTCTTGTGTGATTAATATAATAATCAGCAACTCCCTCGTCAATAGTTAAAAGGGCATCCTCAACGTCAAGTAACGATTCAGAATTTAAAATGTTTTTATTTTTAATATAATCAAATACATGCGCAACTCCAACTAAACCATTGCAATAGGATAATAGAACATCAGTCTCATTAATGATTTCGATAATTTTCGAAATTGCATCATGAATTTTAGTTAGATATTCCTCCTCATTGGTTAATTTGTATTGCAGATAATAAAACACGGGTAATGACCCGATTCCGTTGCATAATGAAATATTAGAATTATTCTCGATATTTAGATTAATGTAATCGTTTATGGCATTTATTTTACTAATTGTTTTATCTTCCATTTCTTAAAATATATTGATAAATGAATAAGTATTATTTCCTAATAATTAAATTGTTTGGTACTTACTTATGAAATGATGTTCTATTAAAAAAAGTAATGAGATTCTATTATCTCATTACTTTTTAGCTATTTAGACTGTACTAGTTATTATTGTACAGTTGTAGGACAATGAAAACAAGTATTTGACTCATTATTTTTAGTCTTGCAATCAATTTGAAAAGTACTGTCATTAGATGTGCACCAGCCACATGTAAAATTATGCTTTGTACTGTCACCAGTGTAACCACCTCCAACTACTGCTTTTGCTTGAGCGTTTGTCAAGCGAGAAATCTTCATTTTGTTTAATTTCATTGTTATTATATTTAAGGATTAATATTAATTAATTTTGTTTCTGTATAAATTCCAACGCTTTTTCGAGAATCTCGTCTCTTCCTTCTTGGATGCCTTTAATAGAAGGATAAACAGCAACATCAACTTTTATTCCCACTCTTTGGGTTTCGCGTTTGTCTGGATAGAACACGCCCAGTCCAGTAATAATTGATTTATAGCCTAAAAATTCATTATAAGAAACATTACCATCAGCTCCTGAAGTTTGGGTGCCAATTGTGGTAACATTGTCACCGGTTTGTAATAGCATAGTTGCATATTCACTCGCACTTTGTGTATTTTGATTAACTAAAACAATAACTTTACCCGTATAATATTGATTTTTTAAAGGAGGAATTGTCTCGCTTTGTTTCCAAAGAAATCTTCCAGGATAAGAAAGATCTGGTTGTATTAATTTTGCAAACTCTTTTTCAGTTCGTATTAGTCTTCTCGCAATCATATAGGGAGTAAACTTCATATATTCTCTATAATCAATTATAATTGCTTTCGTTGATTTTAGATCTGACATCATTTTATCAACGTCCTTCATTTCTAAATAAGACATATCTACATATCCGATATTATGATCTAAAATTTTATATTTTTCCTTATTTTTAGGAAATGGACTTCTCAAATTCTTTATATCATAACGCCCGAAATTTTTAACAATTTCGGTATTCCCGCGTTTAATATTTAGCTTTATAGAATCTGTATTTCCAGACGTTACAAAATATCCATTGTGAGTATCCTGCACCTTATTGTTTGATCCTCTATTATAGATTTTATAGGATGCTATTAATTTTTCTACATCTATTCCTTCCGATTTTTCAATTACATCTCCAATTTTTAAATCATTTATTTTTGCTAAGGAATCTTTGTAAAAACCAGTAATAACCAATTTGTTTTCTATCATATTAAAAAACGCTGGAATAAATTTTTTTCCAAAATAATCTTCGATAGGGCCTGTGTACAAGGTTGCATGTGAATCTTTGAGTTTAACCACTGTTTCCAGCATAGCCAAGTGATATTCTGTTTTGTTTTTTGAGGTTTTGAATTTAGGGACCATTTGTTTTAAGACTTCATCCCAGTTTTCATCAGTTATATATTTATAGGGGTAGAAATATTCAACAACATTCCAGTATCTAAATAAACTTAACAATCGATGGTCTTCATTGGGAAATTCAAAGTTCACATATTGAGGTTCATTGATTATTTCTACATTGCCAGCGTTTGCAGTAGAGACATACTGATTTTTTCCTTGAAACCGATTATCTTCTATTAGCTTTAATTTTTTTGAAAGTTCAGCAGAAAACTCTTCTATATTTTGTGTCCAGGAAAGATTGAAATTTTTGTCAAAATATTCTTTAGGTTTACCCTCTTTACAAGAACGGCATGTTTTTATTTCTCCCAGAGAATCAATCCAATCTATGTAGATCTTAGATATAGCTTCTTTGCTTGTGGCTTTTTCAATTTTAGGAATAATAGTTAGTAATTGTTCATCCCAGTTAAAATTTCCTTTAGCAACATTTGGATGGTAATACTTAAGAAATCCCCATACTTTACAAAGATTAGATAAGTTTTGTATTTCATTTTTATTTAATGTTGAAGGCTGAATATCTTGACTTTGTACTACATGTAAATTGCAAAATACGACCAATAGCAGTACAATATATTTTTTACTCAATAACCTGCATGTGTAATTTAAAGTTTGGAACATTGACCTAGTTTGCATCTGAAGTGTATAAATATTTTTTTTTCAAAAGTATTTACTGTGTAATTAAAAACTTACTTAAAAATATGCAGATTTTAGTACTAAATTATCCATATTCTGACTTTTAAAGGTATGCATAGTATAATGATTGGTTTTTTTGTTCAAATTGATTTTGATTATCAAAAATGCCTTAAAATATAAAGTAGTCGAGAGATTAATTGAAAATTGTCTTTTGGATAATATTGTATACTTAAGGGATAATATAGAATTAATTTATATGTTAAAAGCGAAAGATATTTGCTTCTAAAAAAGAAGGAATAGCATTATACTCGGTAAGATCTTTCATTTGCTTTATGAAAAAAATAAGCCTAATTAATATTTATATTGGAAAAACGCCATGGTTTTTTAAATTCTTTTTAAAATCATGTGAGGCTAACCCTATGGTCGATTTTTTTGTTTTTACTGATCAAACCATGGATTACCCTGTAACTTATAATGTTAAGATTATTCCTTTTTCTTTATCAGATTTTAATCAATTAGCAACAAAAAAACTTGGATTTGATATCGATGTAAAAAAAGGTTATAAACTTTGTGACTTTAGACCTGCTTTCGGGTTTTTATTTTCTGAATACCTAACAGAATATGATTTTTGGGGCATTACAGACATTGACGTAATTTATGGGAGAATACGCGAATTTATTACCGATGAAGTTTTAGAGGAATATGATATTATTTGTGTACGACATGCTTTTATTACTGCTTGTTGTATGTTGTATAGAAATAATGGATATATAAATAACTTATACACGAAAAGTAAAGATTATAAAGCAATTTTTACATCATCTAAAAATTATGCTTTTGATGAAACTAATTTTGAAAATGGAAACAGCTTTTTTGAGATACATGATATTTTCAAGAGAAACTGTGAGATCGAGAGTATTCAGCACGTAATAGTAAAAGAGGGAGATTTAGGAAATTTAAAAGCTCATTTTGATTTATTGCTAGTAGATGGAACGCCTGGAAAGTTGAAATGGGAAAATGGTATTTTTTCTTATGATGGCAAATTTGAATTTATGCTGTATCATTTATTATATTACAAATGCAACATTTTTGCCAATAACTCTTTAAAGTGGAATCAAATACCAGATGTTTTCTATATTGATAAATTTGACTATAGAAAAACTGATTCTATTCGTACTCGTTTTGAAGTTTTTTATACTGATAATTTGAAACCTTTTTTCTGGAATTTAGGAAAAAAAATGGATTGTTTTTTTTCCTATCTCTTATTTAAAAAGAAAGTTAAAACAATAGAAGCAGGAGAGTATTATTATCACTTAGATAAGCAAAAAATAGTAATTGGAAGACATGATGACGGGACAAATTTCTTAATCTGGAAAGGTTCTTCAGCTATTTCTATATATGAGATGAGTTTTAATAAAAATTACTTTTTCAATATTTATTATGGATTAATGATAAAAATTGATAAGTATAAATCCACGCCATATAATAGATTTCATATTGTATGCAGTACAGGTCATAGTAAAGCCTATTCTAAATTTGAGAAGTCTATTTAAATCTGATTTTCTCATCATAAGCAAATGATTGCACTTATTCGAAGTTCATTATGATCAAGAGTCTCTGATAAATGATTTGTCATTAAAATAACGAATACTAATTTTTACCTAAATACCATTTTTATGAAAATACTCCTTGTAGGACCTGGAATGATGCCAATTCCATCAAACGGATGGGGTGCCGTTGAAACACTTATCTGGAATCAAAAAACATATTGTGAGGCGCTTGGTCATAAAGTAGATATCTTAAATAAAAGAGGATTGGTGGCTGCATTATTAGCAAAACCTTGGAGTTATGATGTGGTTCATGTTCATTTTGATCCGCTAACTAAATTTTGGAACACGCTTTCTGTTCGTTTAAATTTTAAATTAATTGTTACAAGTCATTATGGATATGCCGCTTACCCGGAAAAATGGCATTATGGTTATGAAAGGATTTTTAAGTTTTTAATGAGAAGCGAAAGATTAATTGTTTTGAGTGAAGATATATTAAATGTTTTTAAAAGAAATGGATATTTAGGAAAGATTGATGTTCTTCCTAATGGTGTTGAAGTTCAGAATTTTATATTTAATGAATCCGCTTTGTTGAAGAATGCAATTTGTTTAGGCAGAATGGAAAAAAGAAAAAGACAAGAAGAAATAGCCGGAAAGATTTTAGAAAAAAGAAATCTGATTTGTGATTTTGTCGGCCCAATGAACTCTCTTGTGTTTAAAACAGATAATAAGTACGTCAATTATTTAGGTGAGTGGGATAGGGCGACTGTCCATAAAAATCTAACGAATTATTCCTGTATAATTTTATTTAGTGATGGTGAAGCACACCCTTTAGTAATATTAGAAGCTATGGCAGCAGGGCTTTCAATTGTGATTTCAATGGAGGCCTCTGCCAATTTAGACCTGAATCTTCCTTGGATATATTTATGCAATACTGTTGATGAAGTCGCAGCGTATGCCGAAAAAGCAATTAGTGAAAATTATATGTATCGAAAGCAAATACGAAAATATGCAGAAGAAAATTTTGATTACTTAGTTATTGCTCAAAAATACATTGAAATAATTAGTTAGGTGTTTAAACTATTTTCGATCTCTAATTTAATAAGCTGGAATTTATGTACCGTTAAACTTATGTTAGCTGTTATTACAAATGAAAAATGTTTTGTTTGGCTCCAAGCAAAAAAACTCACAAAATAAATTGAAAAAATTCGTTCATTATAAGCAGGCAGATCATAAAGACTGTGGCCCTACATGTTTAAAAATTATTGCCAAACATTATGGTAAAACAATCCATATTCAGGAGTTGCGGGAATTTAGTGAGACAACCCGAGAAGGGAGCAATCTCTTATTTCTGAGTGATGCCGCAGAAAAAATCGGATTTAGGACTTTAGGAGTAAAACTAAGCTTAGAAAGGTTGGAGGAAGCACCTCTGCCATCTATTCTACATTGGAATAATAATCATTACGTTGTGCTTTACAGAATAAAAAAGGAGGTCTATTATGTTTCTGATCCCGCCTTCGGACTGATTGAATACAATAAGGAAGATTTTTTAAAGTTCTGGATTGGCAACAATGCCGGCAATGAAACAAAGGAAGGAATTGCGTTGCTGATTGAAGCAACACCAAATTTTTTTCATCCTAATTTTGATAAAGAAGATAAGAAAGGGGTAGATTTTGGAATATTGTCACAATATGTGATCCGTTACAAATCCTACCTTTTTCAATTAGGTATCGGTTTATTTGCCAGTAGTTTGCTTAGCCTGATTTTTCCATTTCTGACACAGAGTATAGTTGATGTCGGAATCCAGAACCAGAATATTCATTTCATTTACCTGATCCTTTTCTCCCAGCTGTTTCTTTTTTCGGGTAAAATAGGCTTAGAGCTCATACGGAGTTGGATATTGCTGCATCTCTCCACGCGTATTAATATTTCTTTGATTTCGGATTTCTTTATCAAGCTTATGAATCTTCCGATTTCCTTTTTTGATGTGAGAATGACGGGCGATATTATGCAACGTATAAATGATCACCATAGAATAGAAAAAATACTTACAACATCATCTCTGAATGTGCTTTTTTCGGTTATCAATATGTTTGTATTGGGAGGCGTTTTGGCTTATTTTAATCTAAAGATATTTCTCGTGTTTTTTGCAGGAAGCCTTCTTTATTTTGGCTGGATAAGCATGTTTTTAAAACGGAGAGAAACTCTAGATTACAAACGTTTTGCAGAAGTTTCTAACGAACAAGGAAAAGTGATGGAGCTGATAAACGGAATGCAGGAAATTAAGCTTCATAATGCAGAAAAACAAAAGCGCTGGGGCTGGGAGTATGTTCAAGCAAGACTTTTCAGAGTTTCGATAAAAGGATTGGTTTTAGAACAGTCGCAAACAATCGGCTCGTCGGTAATAAATGAACTGAAAAATATTTTCATTACTTTTTTATCGGCAAAATTAGTTATTGATGGTTCAATCACGCTTGGAATGATGCTAGCCATTAATTCAATTGTAGGCAGTTTAAATGGGCCAATTATGCAACTTATCCAATTTGTGAGAGAGCTTCAGGATGCTAAAATTTCATTGGCAAGATTATCAGAAATTCACGAAAAAGAAGATGAAGCAGAGCAGGAGCAGCATCAGTCCAATGATGTTCCTTATAATTCGGATATCGAATTAAAAAATGCTTCTTATCGATATTTAGGTTCAGACATTCCCGTTTTAGACAGCTTGAGTTTAAAAATTCCTGCCAATAAAGTAACTGCAATTGTAGGAGTGAGCGGAAGTGGAAAAACAACACTTATGAAGTTGCTTCTTAAATTTTATGAACCCGAAAAAGGAGAAATCTTAATTGGAGATACCCAGCTTAAAAATATATCGCAACATGCATGGAGATCCAATATAGGAGCCGTAATGCAGGAAGGATTTATTTTTAGCGATACAATCGCGAATAACATTGCAATCGGAGCGGATAAAATTAATAAAGAACGATTGGCTTATGCGGCAGATGTGGCAAATATTAAACAGTATATAAGTGAGCTTCCTCTGGGTTACAATACTAAAATCGGTTCAGAAGGCACAGGAATGAGCACCGGACAAAAGCAGCGTTTACTAATTGCCAGAGCAGTGTACAAAAATCCGGAAATTCTGTTTTTTGATGAAGCGACATCAGCGCTAGATGCAAATAATGAAAAAGAAATAATGCGAAAGCTAGGTATTTTCTTTAAAAACAAAACAGTAATAGTAATTGCGCATCGATTAAGTACGGTAATGAATGCAGATCAGATTGTGGTTTTGGATAAAGGTAAAATTATCGAAGTTGGAAATCATACAACTCTGGTTGAGCTGAAAGGGGATTATTTTGAACTAGTTAGAAATCAATTGCAGTTAGGAAATTAGTTATGGCTGAAGACAATGATACTTTTGAATTGAGAAGCGAAGAGGTTCAGGATATCCTGACCAAAGTGCCGCATTGGATGATACGATGGGGGACAGTATTGATATTTGCTCTAATTGTGATGCTTTTTTTTGTTTCTTGGTTCGTGAAATATCCGGATACTGTCAAAACAGAAATCATAATTACGACCGATATTCCGCCAGAGAAGATTGTCTCAAAATCTTCTGGACGCATTGAAGCTATTTTGGTCAGGAATAAAGAACTAGTTAAAAAAAGCAATACGCTTGCCATAATTGAAAACACCGCCAATTATAAAGATGTTTTTTTACTGAAAAAGATTGTGGACGGCTATGATATAAACAACTCAAAAAAATTGTTTCCTTTTAAGCTTCTTCAAAACACACAGTTAGGGGGAATCGAAAGTGCTTTTGCTTTATTTCAGAAAGATTATCAGGCACAGCGGCTTAATGAAAGCCTGCATCCTTTCGAAATTGAAAGCAAAGCACAGAGTTTGGAAAAAAATCAGATAAAGGAGAGATTGGATATTTTGCAGCAGCAAAAACAGCTTAACGAAAGCGAATTAGAGCTTCAGAAAAATGAAGTAGCACGCTTTGAAACCTTATTCAATAAGGGAATTATTTCTGCTCAGGAAATGGAAGCCAAAAAACTGGGTTTCCTTCGGGCTCAGAAGAATTACAAAAGTCTATTGTCTTCGATTTCTCAATTGAGGTCTTCTCAGATTGACAATACAAAATCAAGCCAGAATGCGCAGATAAACAAGACAAAGGAAGAAGCTAACCTCAGACGAAATGTATCGCAGTCCTTCTATCAGCTGAAAAAAGTGATTCGGGACTGGGAATTAGTTTATACTTTAAAATCCTCCATCAGTGGTAGAGTGACTTTTCTTCAGGTCTGGAATGAAAATCAAACCATAAACGCTGGAGATAATGTATTTTCTATAATTCCCGATGTTAAAAACAGTCTTATAGGAAAGGTGAAAGCTCCCGCACTGAATTCAGGGAAAATCAAAGAGGGACAACGCATCAATATTCGTCTGGTCAACTTTCCTGATAGGGAATTTGGCGTTTTAAAAGGCAAAATCAAAAATATCTCGCTCGTACCCGATAAAGACGGAAACCTGCTAATAGATGTGGCTCTTTTAAACGGGTTGAAAACTTCATACGATAAGCACATTGTTTTCCAGCAAGAGATGAAGGGTGGCGCAGAGATTATAACCGAAGACCTGCGTCTAATCGAAAGGGTACTCTACCAGTTTAAAAACATTTTTGACCAAGTTTAAACGAGTCTGATTTCAATTTGGAAGAGGTTGGTGGTACTGTTTTAGTTTGATTTTGGCAGGTGATAAGAATACTCGTTTAGAAATGCACGTCTGTATACGTCATATGTCAAAGTATTTTTAACTCTTTTTTTGTGATCAGTTAAACTAAAAAAAAAGTTTAATGGGATTTAATTTTGAAATAGTGTGCATGATTTTTTAAAAATGTGATATAATATGGTTTCATTTTATAATTTGGAACATGTTTGGTCTTGTATTTTAGCTGAAAATCAGTTTTGTAAAATAACTTTGAATAGAAATAAGGCCTTAATACAGACTATAATTAATTTTCAATTAAACTGACGGGCTTGAGAATAATAACTCCCATTATTACAAACTAAAATTAAAAATTATGAAAAAGTATCATTTATTAGTTGTCTTTTTTTTCTTTTCACTGGTAATGTCAGCGCAAAGCAGCCAGTCATTTTTGCTTAATCTGTACGGAGGATATACTTTTTCCGACAGAGTAGATTTCGATTCCTCTTATGGAAAGGTAGAAGATGGTTTTGAGTACGGTATAGGTTTGGAATATTTTATAATGGATAACGCTTCGATAGAATTAAAGTATAATAGGTTGGATACACACATGCCTTTGTATACAAGCGTTCTTTTGCCTAATAATGGCAATCCTATTCCTGCTGGGACTCAACTTAATGCAGGAGACGATAAAGGTGCTATCAATTACATATTGGCAGATTATACTTATTATTTTGGTTCAAGCTCCCAAAAAGCGCTTCCATTTCTTGGTGCAGGTTTAGGGGTAGCAATTCTTGAAACGCCAAGAAGTGGCAACGGAACGTATTTTGCTTGGGAGATTAAAGGCGGTGTAAAAGTAAAAACCAACTCTCCATTATCAATTAATCTTCATGCATATCTGCAATCTATGTCGGCAGCTGTTGGATATGATTATTACTGGGACTATTATTGGGGACCGGTTGCAGTTACTGATTATGCATCAACATTTCAGTTTGGACTTGGTGCTTCGCTAAGCTACGATTTTAGTAAATGATAAGAAAAAAGCAAGTGTCGTAAAGAAATGTAAGACTAAAACGAAAAAAAGGGTTAAAATATTTATTAATATTTTAACCCTTTTTTTCAATGTTAGTTTAAATGTCAGATTTCTAAAAACTTCAATATTTCATTGCTAATATTTTCAGCATTAAAACCAAATTTTTGATCTAAAATTGAAGCAGGAGCAGAGTAGCCAAAATGATCTAATCCATATACAATTCCTCGAGAACCTGCTAAA
Organism: Flavobacterium sp. UW10123; assembly: GCF_040538975.1. Lineage (NCBI taxonomy): Bacteria > Pseudomonadati > Bacteroidota > Flavobacteriia > Flavobacteriales > Flavobacteriaceae > Flavobacterium > Flavobacterium sp. UW10123. The sequence goes on along the minus strand of NZ_JBEWQE010000005.1, from coordinate 275,454 downwards.
CTTTCAAGATTAATAGGAAGTCCTGCCGTTAGACCGAAAACCAATCCGTCTTTTGGAATAATACTTTCTTGATATTCTTTTGGTTGAGATCTGAAAATACCTTCAGAAATAATTGAAGCAACATTTATTTTTAATTGTTTTGTTTTTTCCAATTCAGAAGCTGCTTCTAAAAGAGTGGCAACCTCAGATCCGTTTGCAATTAAAGTAAGATCTGGGTTTTGGCTTTCTTTAATGAGGTAACCGCCTTTTTTAGCTTGTGACGCCGTTTCGAATTTTGGATCCTTATAAGGAAGATCTTTGATGTTTTGTCTTGAAAGGATTAATGCGGTAGGAGTTGTTTTATTTTCAACTGCCATTTGCCACGCTACCGAAGTTTCAGTTGCATCGGCTGGGCGCAATGCCAAAAAGCTTTGATGGCCAGAATGGTTTTTAATTTTTTCTAAAAGTCTAATCTGAGCTTCTTGTTCAATTGGTTGATGCGTTGGTCCATCTTCTCCAACTCTAAACGAATCGTGCGTGAATACATATTTTACAGGAAGTTCTTGAATTGCAGCAAGACGCATGGCTGGTTTCATATAATCAGAAAAAACAAAGAAAGTGGCTACAACAGGAATTACTCCGCCATGCAGAGCCATTCCGTTTGCAATTGCGGCCATTGTAAGTTCGGCAACACCAGCTTGAAGAAATGCTCCGCTGAAATTGCCTTTTTGCATCACTGAAGTTTTTTTCAAGAAACCGTCTGTTTTGTCACTGTTAGACAAATCTGCAGAAGAAACAATCATGTTTTCTACTCTTTCAGCCAAATAACCTAAAACCTCCGCAGAAGCATCTCGTGTTGCCGCATTGGCTTTTTGAGTTATAGAACTGAAGTCCATTTCAGGAAGTTCTCCGCTGAAAAACTGCTGGATCTTTTTAGCAGACTGAGGATTTTGATTTCCCCAAGCCAAAATTTTTGATTTCCTTTCTGCAGCATCTTTAGTTTTTTGTTCTAAAACTTTTTTATAATGGTCTTCAACGCTGTTGTAAATGGCAAAAGAATCTTTTGGATCAGCGCCCAAGTTTTCAAGTGTTTTAATAAAATCTGCTTTTGTTGCTCCAATTGGTTTGCCATGAAGTTCACATTGTCCTTCGTATAATGTGCCATCAGAAGTAACGCAGCCTTTCCCCATTATCGTTCTTCCAATAATAAGCGTAGGTCTTTTTAATTCGGCATTTGCGGCGTTTAATGCAGAGCGTATCTGAGTATGATTGTGAGCGTCAATAGTGATGACCTTCCATCCCCATGATTCATATTTTGCAGCAGTATTTTCACTGGTCACTTCGTCGGTCATGGAAGATAATTGCACATCATTAGAATCATAAAACATTATAAAATTGTTTAACCCTAAATGTCCTGCAATTCTTCCTGCTCTCTGCGAAATTTCTTCTTGTATACCTCCGTCTGTTATAAAACCATATATTTTGTGATCGAATAAATTATCAAATTTTTCAGATAGAAATTTGGCTGCAATTGCTGCTCCAACGCCCATAACATGTCCTTGTCCCAACGGACCCGACGTGTTTTCTATTCCTCTTTCAACATCAACTTCAGGATGACCAGGCGTTACAGAACCCCATTGTCTGAAATTTTCAAGATCTTTTTTTTCATAATTTCCCAAAAGGTAGTATTGAGCATACATTAAAGCAGATAAATGTCCAGCATCCATAAAAAAACGATCTCTGTAAATCCAGTTCATTTCAGTTGGATCATATTTTAAGTATTCAGAATATAAAATATGCATAAAATCTGCTCCACCCATTGATCCTCCTGGATGGCCAGAATTGGCTTTTTCAACCATAGATATTGCTAAAGCTCTAATATTATCTGCTGATAATTGGTCTATTGTTTTGTTCATTTTTAAATTTTTTAATAAATGCTATAACATGCCTTTGGCTAGAATTAAAAGCTAAAGACACTAATAATTAATTATTTTTCTATTTCTAAAGTTTGAATTATAATATTACTTTTTGCTTGGTTTTTCTCATCTGGCTGAGAGCCTCCAACTGCAATTTGAATTTTGCCTTCATACGGTTTTAAGCTTCCGCTTTCTGTTACATAAGAAAGATCTTCTGGAGAAAGAGTAAAATTGACAATTGTACTCTGGCTAGGTTTCAAATTGAACCTTTCAAATCCTTTAAGACTTTTTAAAGGTGACTTTACTGATGTATTTGGGTTAATTAGATACAGCTGTGCAACTTCTTCTCCTTCCATTTTTCCAGTGTTGGTTACTTTTACAGATATAGTAACCGACTGTCCCTTTTTTATTTTGGCAGGAGTTTTTAGTGCGCTGTATTTGAATTCAGTATAGCTTAAGCCATAACCAAATCCGTATAGTGGAGTGCCTTTAAAGTAACGGTATGTTTTATTATCCATTTTATAATCAACAAAAGAAGGTAAATCAGAATCGTTTTTGTAAAAGGTTACCGGAAGCCTTCCTGCAGGATTATAATCTCCAAAAATGACATCGGCAGAAGCCGTTCCTGCAGATTGCCCGCCATACCATGCATTAAGTATAGCCGGAATGTTTTCAGCTTCCCAAGGCACTGCTATTGCGCTACCGGTCATCATAAGAAAAACTACTGGTTTTCCAGACAATTGGAGTGCTTTTAGAAGTCTTGTCTGTACTTCTGGAAGTAGTATAGAAGTACGGTCTCCGCCTTTAAATCCAGGTGCATCAACAGGCATTTCTTCGCCTTCAAGCTGAGGGGAAATGCCTCCAGCGAAAATGAAAGCGTCTGCATTTTTATGTCGCTCAATTAAATCAGCAAAATCTGTTTTTATAAAATTTCCTGTTTGTAGAGATACTTCCGCTTTTCCTTCACCTTGCCAGTATTCCAGTACTAGTTTATAAACAGAATCTTTTTTGGTTTGCAGCTTATAGGTTTTTGCTCCCCATCTGTTTTTTCCCCAAGCGTCTATAACTTCTTTTCCGTCAATTAGAAACCTATAACCGTCATCTGCAGTAACTTCAAAAGTGATAGAACCATCTTCATCAGCTTTAAAATTAGTTGTATAGCGTGCCGAAAAATGATTTGCTTTAATGTTTTTCGTAACCATTTCTCCTTCTTGCCAGAAATTATCTATTTCAGATTCGGTTCTTGTAGTTTCAGGTTCACCAGATAGTGTATTATTATCAAAATATTCAGCTTTAAAACCTTGTTTTCCGTCATAAGAATAACGGCTCTTAAGATCTTTATAAACCAGTAAAGTGTCATTAGTAAAATTAATGGCTTTTTCATAAACTACTTCAGTTTCAGGGCTAACGTTTTCTTTAATGCCTTGTAAAACTGTTGTTAGTTTGGATGGAGTTCCATTGTAATTTCCAAGTATTGAAATTGAATTATCTGCATTTGGACCTAAAACAACAATCTTTTTCAGCTTTTTGCTCAATGGGAGCGTATTTTTTTCATTTTTAAGCAGTACTATAGATTGTCTAGCCATTTTTAAAGCATGTTCTTTATGTTCTCTTGATTCTAGAACGGAATTTGGAGTCTGAGCATATTTTACCATTGACACAGGATCAAACATTCCCAATCTAAAACGGATCATAAAAAGACGTTTTACAGAAACATCAATTTGTTTTTCAGTAATTTGCCCATTTTTAACAGCTTGAACCAGTGATTTGTATGCATCTGTTCCACAGTCAATGTCTGTCCCATGCAGCACTGCATCGGCTGAAGCAGATGCCGCATCAGGATGTGTTTTATGGTTTTTGAAAAAATCGTCAATTGCCCAGCAGTCAGATGTGACATAACCATTAAATTTCCACTCATTTCTTAGAATGTCATTCATTAAGATATCACTGGCGCAGCAAGGCTGTGTTCTAAACGCATTATAGGCGCACATAACCCCTGCAACTTTAGAGCTGGTGATTAATTTTTTGAATGCAGGCAGATAGGTATCCCAAAGCTCATAAGGAGTTACATCTACGTCAAAAGTGTGGCGTAAAGATTCTGGTCCACTGTGTACAGCATAGTGTTTTGCACAGGCTGCCGCTTTTAGATATTTAGGGTCATCTCCTTGAAGACCTTTTACAAATGCATCGCCTAAAACCGCTGTCAAAAAAGGATCTTCTCCATAAGTCTCCTGTCCGCGTCCCCATCTTGGATCTCTAAAAATATTAATATTTGGTGTCCAGTAAGTAAGTCCTAAATAGCGTTCGTTTGTTCTATTAAGTTCAACGGCTTTATTGTAAATAGCTCTGCCTTCTAGAGCAGAATAATCTGCCATTTTGAAAAGTGAATTTTTATCAAAAGTCGCAGCCATTGCAATAGCCTGTGGAAAAACGGTTGTTTTAAAAGGAGTTCTTGCCACCCCATGAAGCGTTTCGTTCCACCAGTCATAAGCAGGAATACCCAGTCTAGGTATGGCAGGTGCTGCATTTAGCATTTGCGCTACTTTTTCTTCTAATGTTAATTGTCCCACTAAGTTTTCTACTCGTTCTTCAAAAGTGAGATCAGTATTTTGAAATGGAAATTTAGAGTCATTTTTCTGTGCAGTGCACCAAAACGAGATTAATATCAAAATCTGATATTTCAATTTTTTTGTTTTCATATGAATAATTTTTACGGATGTTGCGACTGATGGAGTGCTGTAATTTTTTATCAAAAAATAAAATGCAACCGATTGTGTAAAGAAAAGAAAAATAATTTAACTTTAGATCATTGTTTGAAAAATAATGCCATTTTTATGTTTTATTGATGATTTTTTATGATAAATATTGTGTTTTATGATGTTTATAGGTAAATTGGTTGTGTAATAAAGAAGATGGAAGTATTGCGTTTTTTGACAATTTTTTAAATTATATCTAAAATTTACCACTAATCATAATAGTAATGGATGAACATAAACATGTAACAATTTATGACATTGCAAAGAGGCTTAATCTGGCTACATCGACAATTTCAAGAGCTCTAAAAGATCATCATACTATAAGTGATAAGACTATTAAGAAAGTAAAAAAGACAGCCGAAGAAATGGGCTTTGTTCCAAATACTTTAGCAGCGGGATTAAGAGGCAATAAATCTAAAACGATTGGTGTTTTAATTCCGACTATCACACAGCCTTTCTTATCATCTTTGATTAGCGGAATTGAAATTACCGCCAGAAAATCTAATTATTCAGTCATTATTATGCAGTCGCATGATTCTTATGAAGAAGAGCTTAATATGACTAAATCGCTTTATAGCAGTAGAGTTAGCGGTGTTATTTGTTCGCTGGCCATGGAGACAAAAGATACTTCTCACTTTCAGCAATTTTCAAATAATAATATTCCTCTGGTATTTGTAGACCGTGTGCCTAAGGATTTTAATACTTTTAGGGTAGTAATTGATAATTATACAGCGGGATATAAAGCAACAAAACATCTTATCGACCAAGGTTGTAAAAGAATTGCGCATATGACTGCAGGTGCAGAATTTGGTAATCTTTATAATGAAAGAAAAAGAGGCTATATAGATGCATTGGCAGATCATGGTCTCCCATTAAAAGAAGAATTGATTATAAATCTGAAAGCTATGACTTATGATGCCGGAGTTAAAGCCTGTAATAAATTATTTGGACTAAAAATTCCACCCGACGGGCTTTTTGCGCCAGGAGACATTCTTGCTGTAAGTGCTGTGCAAACAGCAAAAAAGAAAGGAATTAGAGTTCCACAAGATTTTGCTGTAATTGGTTTTAACAATGATCCCATTTCAGAGATAATCGAGCCCAATATTACTACTATCACTCATCCTGCAGAAAAAATGGGAAAAGCGGCAGCCAATATTATTATTGATACTATAGAATCTCATAAAGAGGAAGAAGCAAAGGAAATTACTTTTTTAAATACTGAAGTACTCGTGCGTGAATCTTCAAAGAAAGTTTAAAAATTTTCATTTTTGAAAGAAACTGCTACTGCATTTTATGTAATAGCAGTTTTTTTTTGATATATCAAATTAAATTTTAACTGAAAGATTGCTATTAGTGTTTGTATTGGAAGGCACAAAAGGCTTATAAAACCATAATAAAGTCGGTTTTAGTAAATTAATTAACAATCGGTTGTTAAGTGGAAATTAACTAAATAAAGCAAACTAAATTTGCATTATATGTTTTTTTGCATAATTTTACACAACCGATTGTTTTTTTTAAATATAACAGCACTATTTTCGTCATTTCTAAAAACGACAACTTAGTAATAGTAAAAAGAGAGGCAAATTTCATTTGCAAGCAGAGAATAAAATTAAGAGCAGAGAACTTAGATTTTACATGTTTTTTGGAACTAGTACTGGTATACTATAACAATCAAGAATAAATCAAAACTGAAAGAAGAAGTTAATTATTTAAAGAAAATATACCTATGCCTGAAGACAGCATTGACCACATTAATTTTGAAGAAATCAACAATCAGGCAATTTCAAAGCCTTTAGTATCCCATATATACACGGCCGATCCTTCGGCGCATGTATTTAACGGAAAAATTTACATTTATCCGTCGCATGATATCGATGCGGGGATTCCGTTCAATGACAACGGCGACCATTTCGGAATGGAAGACTACCATGTTTTTTCGATGGAAGACATTTCATCGGAAGCTGTCGATAATGGCGTTGCCTTGCATGTAGATGATGTTGCCTGGGCCGAAAAGCAGATGTGGGCGCCCGATGCTGCGCACAAAAACGGAAAGTACTATCTGTATTTCCCTGCCAAGCGCGCCAGCGGAATTTTTCAGATTGGGGTTGCGGTTTCAGATTTTCCAGTTGGGCCTTTTGTTGCAGAAAAAGACGCCATAAAAGGCAGCTATAGCATTGATCCTGCTGTTTTTGAAGATGAAGACGGAAAACATTATATCTATTTTGGAGGCATCTGGGGCGGACAGCTTCAGAAATATCGAAATAACAGATATGATCAGAATAACGAAGAGCCTTTGGCAAAAGAAAAAGCATTAGGGCCAATCGTGGCTTTATTGCGAGACGATATGCTGGAATTTGCCGAAGAGCCAAAAGAAATTCAAATTTTGGATGAAAACGGAAATGAGATTTTGGCAGGCGATAACGACCGCCGTTTTTTTGAAGCTTCATGGGTTCATAAATACAACGGAAAATATTATTTTTCGTATTCAACCGGAGATACGCATTTTATATGTTACGCCATTGGAGACAGTCCGTATGGGCCTTTTACATATCAGGGAAGAATTCTGAATCCTGTTATCGGGTGGACATCGCACCATTCTATTTGTGAAGTGGAAGGTGAGTGGTATTTGTTCTACCACGATTCAAGCCTTTCAAAAGGCGTGACGCATCTTCGAAGCATGAAAGTGACTAAAATAGATTATTTAGAAGACGGTTCTATTGTCACAATTGATCCTTACGGAATAAGAAGATTATTCGATTAAAAGACAGTTTTAATTTTATTTTCTATGAAAAAAGAAAAATCAGAAGAGAGATTAGGTCTTAATTTAAGCCAAGAAAATAAGATAGAAATTGACTGTGTAATATTCTGTTTTGAAGACAGAAGCCTGAAAGTCCTGCTTGTCAAAAATGAAAATGATGCAATGAATGGTAACTGGAGATTGCCAAGTGCCAGTTTGGAGCACGGAGAGACAATATTAAAAACGGCACAAAAGATTTTGAAAAAGCATATCTCAAAAGATGATTTCTTTTTAGAGCAGTTACGGGCATTTGGGTATCATTCATCAACATCATTTCAAGAGAATATTTCAATCGGATATTATGCAATGGTGAGAAGAGAGAAAAAAAAAGAGGATGATGAAGAATTTCATTCAGATATAATTTGGATCGATATTAATAACATAGCAGATCTAGAGGATAAATACATGATGGTAATTGACTTTAGCATTAAAGAACTGAGAAAGAATATTTGCTGTAGTGCGGTTGGTTTCAATCTTCTTCCTGAAAAATTTACTTTGCTTCAAGTAATTCATTTGTATGAAGAAATATTAGGCATTGAAATCAATAAAACTAATTTTAGAAGAAAGATTTTACAGAGAAGGTTAGTTCGCGGTCTCGCTGAAAAAGAAGAAGGCGTATCAAACAGAGCTGCTGAATTTTATAGTTTGAATGTGCCAAAAGATGAACTGTTCTGGAATGCAAAATTCAACTTTAACTTTTAAGGAGAATATTATTTTGATTAGATTGAGTTAAGTTGTTTATTTCTAATTTAGCATATATTATAGTCTAAGAACGTTATTTTATGCCTTAAATAATATGTTTATTATCCGTTTGAATATTTTATAAAGATTAGCATTGAGATAATCTTGCCTTATTTTAAAGATTAAGTTACGGGCAAATTGTTTTAGAAGATAGTATAAAAGCATTTGTTAGATTTTACTTTTAAAAACCTTTCATGAAAAATGAAGGGTTTTTTTATGAAAACAAACAATCGATTGTTTTTTGCAACATTTTTTAAGCTTTAGAGATTTGTTTATCGGGTAGTTAATTGTTAATGTACGATTTTACTGGAATTTGTAACTTGTTTTAAATCTTTAAAGCAAAAGAATTTTAATTTTTTTATATGAAAAATCGAATATTTTCATTTTTATGTTTTCTTTAAGAATATTATAAGAACTTAAAATTTTTACTAAATATAGCTACAACGTTATAGTTTAATTTGTTATATTTTTATTTTTTTAAGATAAAATATAAAATAAATATTTTTTTGCAGGGTCTTTTTTTTGTACTTCTCAATAAAAAACTACACAACCGATTGTGTTTGGTTAATATTTTTTTATATTTGTAAATAATACACTTATACAGTTGATGTATGCTTTAACTAGTAAGTGTTAAAAAAAACTAACTAACAAAAACCAATTTTAATAATTAAATCAGTTTTTATGAATAATTTTTTTATTACAGGTAAATCGAAACATATCAAAAGTTTTGGTTTTTTGATCCTATTGTTTTTGGTCTCAATGCAAATTAAGGCACAAACAACAGTTACAGGAATAGTTTCGGATGCGAAAGGTCCAATTCCTGGTGTGAATGTTAATCTAAAAGGAGCAAAAAACGGAGTAAGTACAGGTTTCGACGGTAATTATTCTATAAGTGTTCCTTCAAATGGCGTTCTTGTTTTTACCTTTATAGGTTTTAAAAGTCAAGAAATTAGTGTTAATGGAAAGACGAAAATCAATGTGCTTTTGGAGGAAGATTCAAATAATCTAAAAGAAGTAGTTGTAATTGGATATGGTACTCAAATAAAGGAAGCTGTTACAGGATCGGTTGCTTCGTTAGGAGGAAAAGAATTAAATGAAGTGCCAGCCGCCAATATTACTCAAGCTTTACAAGGAAGACTTGCAGGGGTCGAGATGACGCAAACTTCTTCTAAACCTGGTGCCGCGATGCAGATAAGGATTCGTGGAACAAGATCTCTTACTGGTAGTAATGATCCTTTGGTAGTCTTAGATGGAGTTCCGTTCGCGGGTTCTATAGGGGATATTAATCCTGCAGATATTAAATCTGTGGATATCTTGAAAGATGCTTCTGCTACAGCTATTTACGGTTCTCGTGGGGCCAATGGTGTAATCTTAGTGACTACTTTAAAAGGAAAGAAAAATCAGAAAGCTACATTTTCATACAATGGTTTTAGCGGAATTAAACAGGTTTTCTCAAAATATCCTATGATGGACGCTGCTAAATTTGCTGCTCTTCGTGATTATACAGGTTTATATGTAGATGGTGTTGACGAGAAAAGAAATGTAAATACAGATTGGCAAGATTCATTGTATGGCTCTGGTGTAATGATTAGCCATGATGTTAGTGTCTCGGGGGGAACTGAAACCGGTGCTTACAATGCAGGTTTAGGATATTACAAAGAAGAATCAGTTCTTCCTGGCCAGAGCTATGAGCGTTTTAGTCTTAGAGCAGGTTTAGACCAGCAGATTAATAGATCTATTCGTATAGGATTCAATACAAATAGCAATTACAGCATTACAAACGGTGATAATATCGGAACAGGAACTGTTTTGGCGACTTCACCGCTTGCTAATCCATACAATGAAGATGGTTCTTTGAAAAGAACAGTGAGCATGGCAGCAGATGACCAATGGGTTTATACTAGAAAATCTATTGAAAATTTAGGAGATGCCTATGTGAATTTAAATAGAGCTTTCAGTTCTTATAATAACATTTTTGCCGAAGTTAAAATTCCGGGTATTAATGGGCTTAAATACAGACTTAATACGGGTTTGAATTTACGTACGTCAAATGCTGGATATTATGAAGGTCAGGGAGTTTTTGATGTAAACCCGACAACACTTTCTAATGCGGCAATAACAAATGGTTGGTCTACACAATGGCTGTTGGAAAATTTACTGACGTATGATAAAACGTTTGCACAAAAACATACAATAAATTTTGTCGGATTGTATTCAAATGAACAATACACAGGACAAAGTTCGAGAGTGACGAGAAACGGTATTACTTCTGATGCTTTTCAATTTTATAATTTAGGACAAAGCGAAGAAGAAGCTGTGATTAATCCTGCAGATCAGGATTATACACAATGGGGATTGACATCTTATATGGCTAGATTAATGTATTCTTATGATAATCGTTACTTTATATCTGGAACAGTTCGTTCTGATGGTTCATCAAGATTGTCTCCTGGGAATAAGTGGGTAACTTATCCTGCAGTATCTGCTGGTTGGACACTTTCAAATGAGTCATTCCTTAGAGATGTTAAATACATTAATTTATTGAAATTGAGAGCGGGGTACGGAGAAACTTCAAATCAGGCAGTATCTCCTTATGCAACTCTAGGTGCGTTAAGTACAAGACCATACAATTTTGGAAGCAATAATTCAACAGGAGTATATGTTACAGAGCTTCCAAATCCTAATTTAGGATGGGAGTTTTCAACTACATGGAATTATGGTTTAGATTTCGGATTTTTCAACAATCGTTTATCTGGTACAGTTGAATATTATAAAACAAATACAAAAAATCTATTGCAACGTGTGGGACTTCCAGCAACATCTGGTGTAAGCAGTTATGTGGCTAATGTGGGAGAAACACAGAACAAAGGTTACGAAATCTCATTGAACGGAGTTATTCTTGATAATCCTAAAGGTGTTACATGGTCTGTAGGAGTTAACTTTTATAAAAACGAAAACAAACTTGTTGCTTTAGCATCAGGTGCTACCCGTGACGAAGCCAATAACTGGTTTGTTGGATATAATATTAATTCAATCTTTGATTATGAAAAGATTGGAATCTGGCAAGAAGGCGATCCATATATGTCAACTTTAGAGCCTGGGCCAACTGGAATTAATCAGCAGGGAACAGTTGTAGGATCGATCAAAGTGAAATACACAGGAGATTATAAACCAGATGGTTCGCCATCTCGTGCCATTAATGCAAGCGATCGTCAGATCATAGAAACAGATCCAGATTTTCAGGGAGGTTTCAATACCAATCTAACTTACAAAGGATTTGATTTTAATGCAGTAGGAGCTTTTAAAAGCGGAGGTGTATTAATAAGCACATTATATGGAGGAGCAAGCTACATGAATCTTTTAAATGGACGTAGAAGCAACGTTGATGTAGATTACTGGACTCCAGATAACAGAGATGGAGAATTTCCTAATCCGAGAGGTATCAGAGCCGGCGATAATCCAAAGTATATGTCAACTATGGGGTACTTTGATGCTTCTTATGTAAAAATTAGAGCAATGACTCTTGGTTATACTCTTGATCAAGACTTTACAAGAAATTTAGGCATCGATAAATTAAGACTTTATTTCACAGTGCAGAATCCGTTTGTTTTATTTTCTCCATATCATGATAAATCTGGAATGGATCCTGAAACGAATTCATTCGGTGATGAAAATCAGGCTGTTGCCTCTTATCAGAGAAGATTTTCTGTTATTGGTACAAACACTCCTGCAACCAGAAATTATTTATTTGGACTTAATTTAACATTTTAATCAGAACAGATATGAAACGATATATTTTTAAAAATTTAATTATAGGATCAACGGTTTTACTTTCATTAGCAGGCTGTTCCGATATATTAGAGGAAAAACCTCATGATTTTTATGAACCAGGTTATTTCAAAACCGAACAAGGTGTAAAACAGGGATTAACTTCTCACTATGCACATTTACGTTGGATTTACGGACAGGCTTATTTTTACAATGCTTGCCAAACAGGAACAGATGAAGCAACGTACGCACAAAGTGCAGACGGGAATTTTAAAGATCACGATTTGTCGGGTGTAGGGGTTATAAATCCAAATTCGAGCCGTTCAGATGTTTTATGGAATAACTCTTATTACGATATCAATACTGCGAGCGGTATTATCGAGAATGGTGCAGCCGTTGGGGTTGCGAGCAGTTTGATTGCTGAATCTAAATTTTTTAGAGGTTTTGATTACTTCCTTTTAGTGCAAACCTTCGGAGGTGTACCGTTGGATTTAGGAGCTGGAGAATTAAAGTTTAACAGTAAGCCTTCAAGATATTCAAAACGTAATACAGTTCCTGAAATTTATACAAAAGCCATTTTTCCAGATTTGGTTACTGCAGTTAATGATCTTCCAGATGCACCTAGATTGACAGGAACAGTAACTAAAACTGTAGCACGATTATTTTTGGCAAAGGCATATCTTACTTACGCTTGGTGGTTAGAAAACCCAAATAATATTCCAACCTATCCAGATGCTCCAAGAACAGATCCTGATGGACATAATGCACAATGGTATTTCCAAAAGGCCTATGATTTGGCTGTAGAAGGAATTAACAATCCAGGGTCTTACGGATTGCTTGATTCTTATTATGATGTTAATGCAGGAGCAAATGACAGAAATAAAGAAGTGATGCTTTTTGCAGATCATACGCAAGAAAGCGAATATTACAATGGAGCTAGTCTTACGTACGGAAGTGGTGGTGCTCCAGATAACTTTTCAGGCTGGATGGTTACTTGGAATTATACTGCTATAAGAAGTAAAAACGGAACAGCAGCTGTTTCTTCAGTACAGAGGGAAGCAAATCAGTTTTTAGGACGTCCATGGACAAGGATGGCTCCGCCTATTGAAGTTTTTACCAATACTTTTGCAGATAAGACGAATGATTCAAGATATGATGGAACATTCACAACAGTTTTCAGAGGAAACTGGAATCTTACTGGAACTGGTCTTACAGGTGTAGCAACACTAGCGAATGCAAATGGTCTGACAATTAAACCCGGAGATGCTGTGTTAAGCTTTCTTAATGATGAACCGTTAGCTCCAATAACTTATCCTTCTGGGCAAGGCGACAGTGGAGTAGGTGCGGGAGAATTGCCAGGAAGAGCAGATTATGTGATTTCTCCAAAAGGTATTAGCAGAATTGTATATCCAGGGTTTTGGAAACTTGGACCTTACAGAACCGATAACGCAGGAGGATTAGGGCAGCCTAATGCAGGAAGCACAAGGCCATTCCCAGTAGCAAAATTCTCTGAATTGTATTTGGTTGCTGCAGAAGCAGCCGTTAAAGGGGCGACAGGATCTTTGAGTGCCAGATCTCTTGTAAATGTACTTAGAGCAAGAGCAGGAAAATGGAAATGGGACAATAACGGAAATACAGCTAAAATTCAGGATAATAGTACCGCTATGACAAATGCAACTCCAGCTATAATTGATATTAACTACATTCTTGCTGAACGTTCACGTGAGTTTTTTGGTGAAGGATACCGCTGGTATGACTTAGTAAGAACACAGAAGTGGAATGAAATTGCTGGAAAATATTCTATAGGAGGATCTAATTACGGACAACACACACCAGAAGTAGTAACCAGAACAATTGATGCACACCACTACCTAAGACCAATTCCGCAAGGACAAATCGATGGAATGGAAATGTCTGCTGATGAAAAGGCAACTTACCAAAATCCAGGATATTAAGTTTCATTTTTCTAAAAACTAATTCTAAGCAAATAAAATCAATTTTATAAATTATCTTATTTGGGTTTATTAAATTAGTTTTAAACAAGCCGGGAACCATCTCGGCTTTTTAATATTTTTTCGAATGTATTTTAACAAATAATATAAAATGAGCAATAAAAAAAAGATTCTTATATCAGCTGCTATTCTGTTATGCTCTATGCTTACGCAGGCTCAGGAAAGCACTATCAAAAAAAAGAATAGCAGTAAAGATCCTATATTTTCAAAAGCAACTTACGCAGGAGATGACCAGATTTATAAAAACAATCCGCTAAAAGAAGATGAGTTTTATTCTCCGATTCTACAGGGATGTTATCCTGATCCAGCTATTACAAGAAAAGGTGAAGATTATTACATGGTGTGTTCTTCATTTGCCATGTTTCCTGGAGTGCCCATTTTTCATTCTAAAGATTTAGTAAACTGGACTGATTTAGGAGGTGTATTAAATAAAGTATCAGAATTTAATCCTCACGATACAGGAATCAGTGCTGGGGTTTACGCCCCAGGAATTACTTATAATCCTCATAACGATACTTTTTACATGATTGTCACTGCATTTACAGGTGGTCTAGGGAATATCATCGTAAAAACTAAAGATCCTAAAAAAGGATGGGGAAGTCCAATTAAATTAGCTTTTGACGGAATAGATCCTTCTATTTTCTTTGATGACAATGGAAAAGGTTATGTAGTGCACAATGATGCTCCTGATAAAGGAAAAGAATTGTACAATGGACATCGCGTAATTAAAGTTTGGGAATATGATTTAGAAAAAGATCAGGTTATCCCGGGAACAGATAAAATTATTGTAGATGGTGGAGTTGACCTTTCTAAAAAACCAATTTGGATAGAAGCTCCTCATTTATATAAAAAAGATAATCATTATTATTTAATGTGTGCCGAAGGCGGTACAGGAGGAAATCATAGCGAGGTTGTTTTTATTAGCGATAGTCCAAAAGGGCCTTTCAAACCGTCGTCTAATAACCCAATCCTTACACAGAGATATTTCCCTCAAAATAGACCAAACAAAGTAGATTGGGCAGGACATGCAGATTTAGTGCTTGGTCCTGATAACAAATATTATGGCGTATTTTTAGGAATTCGTCCAAACGAAAAAGATCGAGTAAATGCGGGACGAGAAACCTTTATGCTTCCAGTAGATTGGTCGGGTACTTTTCCTGTTTTTGAAAATGGTTTAGTGCCAATGGGACCAAAACTAAAAATGCCAAATGGTGTTGTAAACAAAACAGGCAAAGATGGTTTTTTCCCTAATGGCAACTTTACATTTACAGAAAATTTTACATCAGAGAAATTAGATTACAGATGGATCGGATTGAGAGGACCAAGAGAACATTTTATTTCTATTGTTAAAAAAGGATTACAGATAACTCCATTTGCAGTAAACATTAAAGAATTAAAACCAACATCTACATTATTCTACAGACAGCAGCATAACACTTTTTCTTTTTCTACTACATTAGAGTACAAACCTGAATCAGAAAAAGATTTGGCAGGAATCGTATGTCTGCAGAATGAGCATTACAATTATGTTTTTGGTGTCACGAAGAAAGGAAAAGATACATATATATTACTGGAGAGAACAGAAAATGGAAAGTCAGAAATAATAGCAAGCGCAAAAATAGAAATTAAAGGAGCATTAGGTTTACAAGTTAAAGCAACTGGCGATAATTATCAGTTTAGCTATGCTTTAAATGGTGTTGATTTTGAAAATCTGGGCAATCCAGTTTCAGGAGACATACTTTCGACAAATGTCGCTGGCGGATTTACAGGAGCTTTGGTAGGTTTATATGCCACTTCATCAAATAATTCACATCCAAAATAAAAATTTGAAACTCCCATTTATTTCAGTTTAAATAATGATTTATGGGAGTTGTTTTTTAGAATAACAGCAGTCATCAAATTTTAGTAGAAATGATAAAAAGATATTTAAAATATATATTGCTTTTACAGCTTTTCACTTTAATAATAGGATGTAGGACCAATCAGCCTTTAGCAAATTCTTCTGAAAAGACGAAAGTTGAAAATTGGGTGGGATCTTGGGCTTGTGCGCCAATGCTTGTTGAACCAAACAATATGCCTCCAGCACCAGGTTTGGCCGAAAATACGCTTCGTCAAATTATAAAAGTTTCGATTGGAGGAGAGCATATTCGACTGCGTTTTTCAAATGTATTTAGTGATCAGCCTACTGTTTTAAAAAAGGTTAGCATAGCCAATGTGCTTGATGCTCCCGCAATTGATAAAAACACACAAAAAGATCTGAGTTTTAATGGAAATCAGGAGGTAACTTTAAATCCAGGTCAGGAAGTGTTTTCAGATAAATTGAATTTTCAGTTAAAGTCAGGTCAGCTTCTTGCGATAACCATTTATTATGGATCTGCGTCACAAAAGACAACTGGGCATCCAGGATCTAGAACAACATCTTTTATTTTACAAGGAGATAATGTCAGTAATGTCGCTTTCTCTCAGGCTGTAAAAACAGATCATTGGTATTCTATTACGGGCGTCGATGTTATGGCGTCAAAAAACACATCTAATATTGTTTGTCTAGGAAACTCCATTACAGATGGGCGCGGATCAGGAACAAACAAACAAAATCGCTGGACAGATATTTTAGCAGCTAGATTGGCTACCAATAAAGCGACTCAAAATATTGGAGTTTTAAATTTAGGTATAGGAGGAAATTGCGTTGTAAAAGGCGGATTAGGTCCAACAGCTTTAGACCGTTTTGACCGTGATGTACTCTCGCAAGCTGGTACAAAATGGCTTGTGATTTTGGAAGGAATAAATGATATAGGAGGCATTAAACGTGCAGAAGATGCTCCTATAAAAGCACAAGAAATTATAGACGCTTACCAAATTATGATAGAAAAAGCACACGCCAAAGGCATAAAAGTCTATGGCTGTACCATACTGCCTTTTCAAAAATCATTTTATGATGCCCCTTTTAAGCAAGAAGCAAGAGATATTGTAAATGCATGGATTCGAAACAACCACTTTGATGCAGTGATAGATTTTGATAAAGAAATGTCTTCAGAAACTGATTCGAAAACCATTTTATCAAATATGCATGATGGCGATTTTTTGCATCCTAATGAATTGGGATATAAGAGAATGGGCGATGTAATAGATTTGAATTTATTTAAATGAAATTCCATTTAGTATTAAAATAATTTTAATAAGAAATCATGAAATCAATAATTAGATTTTTCGTAATAGCAGCTCTTTTTTTAACAGGAGAGAATGGATATTCTCAGGATCCAAATTTTCATGTTTATTTAAGTTTTGGACAGTCCAATATGGAAGGTGCTGCTCCGATAGAAGCTGAGGATAAATTAAATGTAGATCCACGCTTTCAGGTTTTAGAAGCAGTAAATTGCCCAGATCTAAATCGCGAAATGGGAAAATGGTATGCTGCAGTGCCGCCATTATGCCGATGCAAAACAGGATTAACACTAACAGACAATTTTGGAAGAACCATGGTTGCCAATCTTCCTAAAAACATAAAAGTAGGAGTAGTAAATGTGGCCGTTGGGGGATGCAAAATAGAACTTTTTGATAAAGATAACTTTGAGAATTACATGAAAACAGCGCCAGATTGGATGCTGGGCATGATAAAAGAATATAATGGAAGTCCGTATGCAAGACTTGTTGAAATGGCAAAAATTGCGCAAAAGACAGGAGTTATAAAAGGTATTTTACTGCATCAGGGGGAATCTAATACAGGCGATACACTTTGGCCGAAAAAGGTCAAAATAGTATACGATAATTTAATGAAAGACCTGAACCTTGATCCTAAAAAAGTACCATTGCTTTCTGGAGAAACTGTTCATGAAGAACAAAATGGAAAGTGTGCAAGCATGAATAAAATCATTGCAACACTGCCTCAGACTATTCCAACATCTTATGTGATTTCATCAAAAGGCTGTGCAGTAGCTGCAGATTTTCTGCATTTTAGTGCCGCTGGATATAGGGATTTAGGAAAGCGTTATGCAGAAAAAATGCTTTCGTTATTGGGTTATAAATCAGATAGCTCAAATGAGCCTTTTATAGTTCAGGCACCAGTTGGTTTTGATCAATTAAATCCAGCAGTTCCAACAGGAAAGGTCGAAACAGTAAATTATAATTCAAAGACAGTTGGAACAGTAAGAAAAGCAACTATATATACGCCGCCGGGATTTAGTAAAAGCAAAAAATATCCAGTTTTATACCTTTTGCACGGAATTGGAGGAGATGAAAAAGAATGGCTTAACGGTGGAAGTCCGCAGATTATATTAGACAATCTTTATGCAGAGGGAAAATTACAGCCTATGATTGTGGTAATGCCAAACGGAAGAGCCATGAAAGATGACAGCGCTACTGGAAACATAATGGCGCCAGACAAAGTGCAGGCATTTTCAGATTTTGAAAAAGATTTATTGAAGGATTTAATTCCTTTTATTGAAAAGAAATATAATGTTTACAAAGACAGAGAGCATCGCGCCATTGCAGGATTATCTATGGGAGGCGGACAGTCTCTGAATTTCGGATTAACCAACTTAGACAAATTTGCTTGGATTGGAGGATTTTCATCAGCTCCAAATACTAAGAAAACAGAGGAATTAGTGCCAAATCTAGAGGAAACAAAAAAGAAGCTGAAACTGCTTTGGATTTCCTGCGGAGATAACGATTGGCTGCTTGAAAATAGCAAACGCACTCACGATTATTTATTTAAAAATAATGTGCCGCACATTTATTATCTGGAACCAGGAGTTCATGATTTTAAAGTATGGAAAAACAGCTTATACATGTTCTCGCAGTTATTGTTTAAACCTGTTGACGAATCCAATTTTGCAAAATATACGGTTCTAGGAACCACAGCTCAAACCAACATACGAAATGCTAAATATCCTCAGATACTGCCTGACAACAGAGTGATTTTTAAAGTAAATGCCCCTGAAGCATCAAAAGTACAGATTGACCTTGGAAGAAAATATGATATGCAGAAAGATGGACAAGGAGTTTGGAATGTTACAACTGATGTGATAAACGGAGGGTTTAATTACTATTCGCTTTTGATTGATGGTGTGGCAGTTGCAGACCCGTCAAGCGAAACTTTCTATGGGATGAGTCGTATGGCAAGCGGAATAGAAATTCCGAAAAGAGATGGTGAATTCTATGAATTGAAAACTGTTCCGCATGGTGAGATAAGAATAATGAAATACTTTTCAAAAGGAACCAATTCATGGCGTGAAATGTATGTATATACGCCGCCAGGATATGAAATTTCATCTGAAAAATTCCCAGTGTTGTATCTTCTGCATGGAGGAGGTGAAGATCAAAGAGGGTGGAGCACTCAAGGAAAAGCTAATTTGATTTTAGATAATTTAATTGCCGAAAACAAGGCAAAGAAAATGCTTATTGTAATGCTTGACGGCAACATGGGAAATACAGGCGGAATTTCAAGTTTTGGAGAAGAAACCTTAAAAGCATTCGAAAACGAACTAAAAAACGGAGCAATACCTTTTGTTGAAAGTAATTTTAAAGTTGCAACAGACAGTAAAAATAGAGCTTTAGCAGGTTTATCAATGGGCGGATTGCAGACACTTTACGCTGGAATAAAAAACTCAAATATGTTTTCAAGTCTAGGTGTTTTTAGTTCAGGATGGTGGGCAAACAATCCAAAATTAGCAGATCCTCAATATGAGTTTATGAAAAACAATGCGCAGTCTATCAATGTCAACTTGAAGGATTTTTGGATTTCGATGGGAGGAAAAGAAGACATAGCCTACGAGAACTGTAAAATTATGACGCAAAAATTTGATCAATTAGGTATTAAATATAGCTACAGCGAGTATTCTGGCGGACACACTTGGCCAGTATGGAGACATGATTTATTTCTATACTCACAGTTATTGTTCAAATAACAAAAAGCAGCATTAAAAGATTTTGATTTAAGTAAGCTCAATCTGGAATGAATGATAAAAAATACCTGATGAAAAACTATTTGAAATTTATAAGCACCGTAATTATTGTTTTAGTAAGTACTATAGCAAAAGCTTCTCAGCCTTTTATAACAGAAGATCGAAACCAGAATGTTATGGTCCTGAAAGAAAAGTCTTTGTCACTGTCTTTTTTGATAAATTCAAGTTTAGACGCAGGTATTTTGCGAGCTGTAAATAATCTTCAGTCAGATTTTGAAAAAGTTACAGGCCAGCGTCCGATTATTTTAAATCAGAACCCTAATGCATCATCGCCGCTCATTATCATTGGAATGATTGGATCTAATTCGGTCATAGATGATTTAATTAAACAAAAAAAAATAGAAGGAAAAGAACTCAAAGGTAAAAATGAAAAGTTTATCATACAGCAGGTTAAAAATCCTTTCAATGGCGTAGACGAAGCACTTGTAATTGCAGGAAGCGACAAACGTGGTACAATTTACGGAATCTACGAGTTATCTAGACAGATTGGTGTTTCTCCTTGGTATTACTGGGCTGACGTGCCTGTAAAGCACAAACAAAATATCTATTTCGTTAAGGGGATTTACACAGACGGAGAACCAGCTGTAAAATATCGAGGGATTTTCCTTAATGATGAAGCTCCAGCCTTAAGCGGCTGGGCAAAAGCTACTTTTGGTGGTTTTAATAGCAAATTTTACGAAAAAGTTTTTGATTTAGTACTTAGGTTAAAGGGCAATTATATGTGGCCTGCAATGTGGGGAAATGCATTTTATGACGATGATGCGACCAGCGGACCTTTGGCAAACGAAATGGGAATTGTAATGGGGACTTCCCATCATGAACCAATGGCTTTGGCACAGACAGACTGGCGCCGATATATTAAAAAGAATAATTTACCTAATATTTGGGATTATTCTAAAAATAAAACAGTTTTGGATGAATTCTGGAAAACTGGAATTCAGCGAAGCAAAAATTGGGAAAAACTGGTAACCATCGGGATGCGAGGTGATGGAGATGAGGCGATGAGTGAAGGAACCAATATAAGTTTGTTGGAAAATATTGTAAAAGAACAGCGTAAAATTATTGAGAAAGAAACAGGTCAAAGCGCTAATAAAACACCTCAGGTTTGGGCTTTGTACAAAGAAGTTCAGGATTATTACGATCAGGGAATGCGTGTTCCTGATAATGTAATTCTTTTGTTTTGTGATGATAACTGGGGAAATGTCCGCAAACTTCCAGATCTTTCAAAACCATTGCATAAAGGCGGTTACGGAATGTATTATCATTTTGATTATGTGGGAGGTCCGAGAAACTCAAAATGGATTAATATAAGTCCGATTCAAAGGGTTTGGGAACAAATGAATCTTAGTTATGAAAATGGAGTCGATAAAGTCTGGATTGTGAATGTTGGCGATTTAAAACCAATGGAATTCCCGATAAGCTTCTTTTTAGATATGGCTTGGAATCCTAAAAACTTCAACTCTCAGAATCTTTTCCGATACACAGAAAACTGGACAGCAGAACAGTTTGGAAGCAAATATTCTAAAGAAATTGCGAGATTATTAAATACCTATCCTAAATTTAATCGTCGTGTTACACCAGAAATGCTGGATAGCAAAACCTATTCTTTAGAAAATTATAATGAGTTTGAAAATGTCGTAAATGACTATAAAAATCTAGCACTGGACGCTTATAGAGTTTACAATGAACTTCCCAACGAATATAAAGATGCTTATTTTCAATTGGTTTTATATCCAATAGACGCGTGCTGCAATCTTTATGAAATGTATTTTGCGCAGGCAAAGAATAAAAAATTGGCAGCCGAAAAAAATAGTCTTGCCAATTATTATGCAGATGAGGTTAAAGTAAAGTTTGAGCGCGATTCTATTCTTCAAAATAAATACAATAATGAAATTGCAGGAGGTAAATGGCCTCATATGATGGATCAGATGCGAATAGGATACAAAACTTGGCACGATGGCCCAAAAAATATTCTTCCTGAAGTAAAATATCTTTCTGATAGCGAAATTATAGTTCCGAAAGTTTTTGTAGAAAAAGATGGGTATGTTTCGATTCATGCAGAACACTTTTCTAAAGCCAATAATTCAAAAAAAACACATTGGGAGGTGATTCCAGATTTTGGAAAAACGTTGAGCGGTATTACAACATTTCCTCAAAATAACTATTCCATGTCAGAAGAAAATGTCTTTGTAGAGTACGAAATAAATTTTGCTTCAACAGGAGAATTTGCCGTTGAACTTTTATTGGCTCCAACGCTGAATTTTAATAGCAATAAAGGACTTCGATATGAAATTTCTTTTGATGGAGAAAAGCCTCAGCTTGTAAATTTTAATGGACATTATAAAGGAGAATTAGGAAAGTGGCAGGCAGAACACATGATTCATTCTGTCACTAAACACAATATTCTGAAAGCAGGAAAACATACGCTTCGTTTCAAGGTTTTAGATCCCGGAATTGTGCTTCAAAAAATAATGATCGATACAGGCGGTTTAAAGCCGTCTTATTTGGGAGCTCCAGAAAGTGATCGAGTAGCTGAATAAGTTTTTGCAAATCTTTTTTTAGATAAAAAGAATATTAAAATGACTAAAAAAATATGAAAAAGCATTTATTAAATCTGCTGTTTTTCTTCGGAATTTCCATGTTAGTTCAAGCACAATCAGATCTAAAGCTTTGGTATAAAACTCCATCTGGAGATGTTTGGGAAAATGCATTACCATTAGGAAATGGTTTTCAAGGTGCAATGGTTTATGGTAATGTCAGAAATGAAATTTTTCAGTTAAATGAAAGTACAGTTTGGAGTGGAAGTCCAAACAGAAATGACAATCCGCTAGCAAAAGAAGCACTGCCCCAGATAAGACAATTTCTTTTTCAGGGAGAATATAAAAAAGCCGAAAAACTGATTAATGAGACTATCATTACCAAAAAATCTCATGGACAGATTTTTCAGCCTGTAGGGAACTTGGAACTGAATTTTTCAGATCAAAACTATTCAGATTATCATCGTGAACTGGATATTGAAACTGCGGTTGCAAAAACAATGTATAAAGTAAACGGCGTAACTTTTACGAGAGAAGCTTTTGCCTCTTTTGCAGATAGAGTTTTGGTCATTAAACTTTCGGCAGATCAGCTTGGACAACTATCATTTACTGCAGGTTTTACATCAGAACATAAAAAACAAAAAATTATAATTAACAACAGTAACGAAATCTCACTTTGGGGAAATACAAGTGATCACGAAGGAGTAGAAGGAAAGGTTAAGTTTAATGCACTGGCAAGATTAAAAGTTGAAGGCGGAAGTGCAAGTGTCGTTAATAATACTTTAAGCGTCGATAAAGCTAATTCGGTGGTGATCATGGTTTCTATAGCCTCAAACTTTATAAATTACAATGATATAAGCGGCGATGAAAGCAAACTGGCTAAATCGTATTTGGATAAAGCGTTTGTCAAGAATTATGATAAAATGAAAACTGCTCATATTGCTGCCTATCAAAAATATTTCAAAAGAGTTAAACTGGATTTAGGAACTACAGAACAAGCTAAATTGTCTACAGATGAAAGATTGTCAAATTTTAGAAACGTTTCAGATCCATCTTTTGTAACCTTGTATTATCAATACGGAAGGTATTTGTTAATTTCTTCCTCACAACCTGGAGGTCAGGCGGCAAATTTGCAAGGAATCTGGAATCGTGGTTTGACACCGGCATGGGATAGTAAATATACCATCAACATTAACACAGAAATGAATTATTGGCCAGCCGAAAAAACAAACCTTTCTGAAATGCATGAGCCTTTGCTGAAAATGATTCAGGAGCTTTCGCAGACAGGACAGGAAACAGCTAGAGTAATGTATGGTGCGAGAGGTTGGATGGCGCATCATAATACTGATATTTGGAGAATAAATGGAGCTGTTGATGGCGCAACGTGGGGAGTTTGGAATGCAGGCGGAGGTTGGTTGAGCCAGCACGTTTGGGAGCATTATTTATATACTGGAGATAAGGAATATCTAAAGTCTGCTTACGAAATATTAAAAGGAGCCGCCACTTTTTATGCGGATTTTCTTGTCGAAGATCCTGCAAACGGACGGCTAGTTGTAGCACCCGGAAATTCACCTGAAAACACGCCGATAGCACATCAAAATTCGGCAATGACAGCTGGTTCAACTATGGACAATCAAATTGTGTTTGATGTTTTTAGCACTCTCATAAAAGCTTCAGAAGTTTTACAGAAGGACGCAGCATTTGCAGATAGTCTTAGAACATTGAGAAAGAAACTGCCTCCAATGCTGATAGGGAAATACAATCAGCTTCAGGAATGGCTTGATGATGTTGATGATCCGAAAGATAATCATCGCCATATTTCACATCTGTATGGTTTGTATCCATCTAATCAGATTTCGGCTTACAGAACTCCCGAACTTTTTGCCGCTGCCAAAAATACGCTTTTGCAAAGAGGCGACGTGTCAACAGGATGGAGCATGGGCTGGAAAGTAAATTGGTGGGCAAAAATGCAGGACGGAAATCATGCTTACAGCTTAATTCAAAATCAGTTGACACCGCTTGGCGTAAATCACGAAGGCGGCGGAACCTATAATAATCTTTTTGATGCGCATCCGCCATTTCAGATTGATGGCAATTTTGGCTGTACTTCTGGAATCACCGAAATGCTGATGCAGAGTTCAGACGGCGCTCTTCATTTGCTTCCTGCTTTGCCAGATGCTTTAAAAGAATACGGATCAATAAGCGGTTTAAAAGCCAGGGGAGGTTTTGAAATAAAAGAGTTAAAGTGGAAAAATGGAAAAGTAATCGCTTTAACTATTTCATCTGCTCTTGGAGGAAATCTAAGATTAAGAACTCCTGATGAGCTTATTGTAAAAAAGAACAAAAATTTAAAAATAGCATCAGGAGTAAATCCGAATCTATTTTATGAGGTTGAGGAAACCGAAAAACCTATTATTTCTAAGGAATCAAATCTTCAGCTTCTAGATATTAAAACATCTTATTTGTATGATATGATGACTGAAAAAGGGAAAACCTATACTTTTTACTTTCAATAACTTCAAAATCAATTTATAATGAAAAATAGAATTTTGTTTTGCCTATTCGCCTTATTGATGGGAGCCAATGTATCGGCTCAAATGAAGTTATTTGAATTAAGCGAAGTAAGATTAAAAGATGGACCATTTAAAAATGCTCAAGATGTAGATTTAAAGTATATTTTAGCATTAGATCCTGACAAACTTCTAGCGCCCTATTTATTAGAATCTGGGCTTCCGCCAAAAGCAGATCGTTACGGTAATTGGGAAAGTATAGGTTTGGATGGACATATTGGCGGACATTATCTTTCCGCTTTGTCCTTAATGTATGCATCTACAGGAAATGCATCGCTAAAAGAGAGGTTAGACTATATGCTCTCTGAATTGGCACGCTGTCAGGATAAAAACGGTAATGGTTATGTTGGCGGTATTCCGCAAGGGAAAGTTTTTTGGGATCGAATCCATAAGGAAGATATTGACGGAAGCAGTTTTGGACTCAACAATACTTGGGTTCCTATTTATAACATTCACAAACTTTTTGCAGGTTTGATTGATGCCTATCAATATACTGGAAGCCAGCAAGCGAAAGATATAGTGATAAACTTAGGAGATTGGTTTATAGAATTAATCCGTCCGCTTTCTGATGAGCAGATTCAGAAAGTTTTAGCTACAGAACATGGAGGTATAAACGAATCTTTTGCCGATTTGTATATCATTACCAAAAACAAAAAGTACCTTGAAACGGCCGAAAAATTATCGCATAAAGCTTTCTTAAATCCACTATTGCAAAAAGAAGATAAACTCACAGGACTTCACGCTAATACTCAAATACCAAAAGTGGTTGGCTTTGAGAAAATCGCAGTTCTTTCTGATAATAAAGAATGGTCAGATGGCGTACAATATTTTTGGGATAATGTAACCAAAAAACGCACAGTGGCATTTGGAGGAAACAGCGTTGCGGAACATTTCAATCCAGTTAATGATTTCAGTGGAATGGTAAAATCAAATGAAGGACCGGAAACCTGCAATTCGTACAACATGGAACGCCTTGCCAAAGCTCTGTTTCTGGATAAAAACGATGTGCATTATCTTGATTTTTACGAACGAACATTGTACAATCATATTCTTTCCAGCCAGCATCCAGAAAAAGGCGGTTTTGTATATTTTACGCCTATTCGTCCAAATCATTATCGCGTTTATTCTCAGCCTCAAACTAGTATGTGGTGTTGTGTAGGAACAGGACTTGAAAATCACACCAAATACGGAGAATTAATTTACAGTCATACACAAAATGATCTTTTTGTAAACCTTTTTATTCCTTCAATTGTAAAATGGAAAGAAAAGGAAATAGAGGTAGAACAAACCACAAAATTTCCTTATGAAAATGAGACAGAATTAGTTTTAAAACTTAAAAAATCAAAAAGCTTTGCTTTGAACATCCGTTATCCAAAATGGGCTGAAAATTTTGAAATTCTCCTAAATGGAAAAGAACAAAAGATCGAATCCAAACCATCTGAATATGTATCAATTTCAAGAAAATGGAAATCGGAAGATAAAATAACAGTTCGATTTAAAACCTCGATACATTTAGAAAATCTTCCTGATGGTTCTAATTGGAGTGCATTTGTCAAAGGACCAATTGTACTGGCAGCCAAGACTTCGACAGAAGGATTAGATGGCTTGTTTGCAGATGACAGCCGAATGGGACATGCAACAAAAGGAAAATTTATACCACTTGATAAAGCTTACGCATTGGTTGGAGATAAAGGAGATTATATTTCAAAACTTAAACAAACAGGGGACTTAAGATATAGTTTAGATTCTTTAGAATTAGAACCTTTTTTTGAAGTGCACGATGCTCGTTATCAAATGTATTTTCAAACGTATTCCAAAGAAGAATATAAGGAAAAACAAGAGTTGTTGAAACAGCAGGAAATAGAAGCTATGGCGCTGGAGGCTAAAACAATAGATAAGATAAATTGCGGCGAACAACAGCCAGAAGTGGACCATTTGTATAAAGGTGAAAAAAGCAATTCTGGTTACGGGGACGGAAAGTTTTGGAGAAATACCCGCTCTTATATTTCGTATCAAATGCTAAACAAAAAAGGCAGTGGGCAGTTTTTGCAAATCAGTGTTTTAGATGACTTCAACTTGGACAGTATTACCATTTTAATTAATGAAAAACCGATTGTAATAACTTCATCCGATAAAAAAACAATCAAAATAAAAATAGATAACAAGGAAATTATGAACATTAAAATTCTAGCAAAAGAAGGAAAAATCAGTCCGAAATTTTCTCAGCTTAGAATTGTAACAAATTAAAGCATAAAATTTTCTTTAGAAATATCAAAAATAGAAACTAAGATGAAAACAAAAGATTTTATATATACTGTTTTGGCGATTATATTAATCGTTGTGACAAGTCAGGCACAAAAAAGTCAGGCGAAGAATCCCATTATTTTTGCAGATGTTCCTGATTTATCAATAATCAGGGTAAATGACACTTACTACATGAGCAGTACCACAATGCACATGAATCCTGGGGTACCGATTATGAAATCTAAGGATTTAGTGAATTGGCATCTCATTAATTATGCTTATCAAACCTTAGAAGATCATGATGAACGACTGAATTTAGATCATGGCAAAAATGACTACGGCAGAGGTTCATGGGCAAGCAGTCTGCGTTATCACAATGGTGTGTATTATGTTAGCACTTTTTCGGGAACAACGGGCAAAACTTATATTTTTTCTACAAAAAATATTGAGAAGGGACCGTGGAAGAGAACTGTTTTGAACAATTCATATCATGACCATTCTCTTTTCTTTGATGATAATGGAAAAACGTACCTTATTTGGGGTGGAGGAAAGATTCAAATTGTAGAATTAAAAGAAGACTTGTCAGAAGTTAAAGAAGAGACTAAGAAAGTTTTAATAGAAAATGCCAATGCTCCAGCGAAGAGCGATATTATGCTGCCTGCAGAAGGATCACAGCTTTTTAAAATTAACGGAAAATATTATTTGTTTAATATCTGCTGGCCAAAAAATGGTATGCGTACTGTAATTATACATAAAGCCGATAACATTACAGGCCCTTGGGAAGGAAAAATAGGGTTCCAGGATCAAGGCGTTGCACAAGGCGGACTTATTGATACTCCAGACGGGAGATGGTTCTCGTATTTATTTAGAGATGCGGGTGGCGTTGGCCGTATTCCGTATCTGGTTCCTGTAAAATGGGAAAACGGCTGGCCAATTTTAGGAGAAAATGGTAAAGTGCCTCAAAAACTGAATCTTCCGGCCAATAAAAGCCTTATTCTCGGAATTGTAAACTCAGATGAATTTAATCGTAAAAGTGAAGAAAGTGATCTGCCTTTGGTTTGGCAGTGGAATCATAACCCAGATAATGCAAATTGGTCGGTAAAAGAAAGAAAGGGATATTTAAGATTAAAAACATCTAGAATAGACAGCAGTTTTACTCAGGTTAAAAATATTTTGACACAGAGAACTTTTGGTCCAGTATGTTCGGCAATTACTATGCTTGAGCTTTCAAATATGAAAGAAGGAGATTTTGCTGGTCTTTCGTTGCTGCAAAAAGATTTTGGATTGGTTGGAATAAAAGTGGATAACGGAGCAAAAAGAATTGTGATGATAGATGCTGAAAAAGGAAACCCAAAAGAAGTAGAAAGTGTTTCATTAAATCAGGACAAAATATATTTTAAAGCTGAATGCGATTTTAGAAACCAAGCAGATAAAGGACAATTTTATTACAGTTTAGATGGAAAAAAATGGATCAGTATAGGAAAACCTATTAAGATGCCATATACAATTCCGCATTTTATGGGCTACCGATTCGGACTGTTTAATTACGCTACTAAAACTGCTGGAGGTTTTGTTGATTTTGATTATTTCCGTATTGATGAAAAGATTTCAGAAACGAAATAATCCTTGTAGAACTTTTTAAAAATATCAATATGAAATCTACATTAAGTTTTGTTTTGGTTCTGTTTACTATTGTTTTTTCGTATGGACAAAAAACAGTTTTGACTTCTCCCAATCAAAAAATAACGATTGCATTATTTGACAGTCAGAATACTAATTCTGGAAATTGGTATTTACAGGTTAATTATGCTAATAAAGATAAACATGACGAAATAATTCCAAAAATAGATTTGGGAATTGTACGAAACGACCAGACCTTTTCAAAAGACTTAAAACTGAAAAATATAGGCAAGCCAGTGCTTATTAAAGAAAGGTACAAAGCATTGCATGGCAAGAAATCGGAGCGTTCTAATACAGCAAATGAAGTGGTTTTATATTTTGAAAATGAATCAAAATCACTTTTAAATGTAATAGTAAGAGTGTATAATGATGGAGTAACATTTCGTTATGAATTTCCAGAAAAAGAAGGAACTTATACCATTTCAGATGAGTTAACAGCCTATTCGATTCCTGAAGGTGCAGAAAGATGGCTGGAGAAGTTTGATTTGTCTAATGAAGGACTTTACAATAGCATGAACAGCGGAGATGTGCAACAAGACTGGTGTTATCCAGCATTATTTAAGGCAAAAAACAGCCCTTGCTGGTATCTGATTCATGAAGCTGATTTAGACAGAAATTACGCAGCCTCAAAATTGACAAATACTCAAAATAAAGACCAGTATAAAGTTACCCTTCCTGGAACAGAAGAGGGCGTAGGAGAACCTTTTGCCAAAATAACATTACCTTGGAAATCACCTTGGAGGGTTGTAATTGTGGGAGAACTTGGAGATATTGTCAAATCTACTTTGGTTGACGATGTATCGAAACCCTCTGTTTTAAATAACACAGATTGGATTCAGCCAGGTGTTGCATCATGGAATTATTGGTCGAATAACCACGGAACAAAAGATTATAAAACCGTAACCCAATTTACCGATTTAGCGGCTGCCATGAATTGGCCTTACACACTTTTGGATTGGGAATGGGATCAGATGGAAAATGGAGGCAATTTAGAAGATGCAATAAAATATATTCATTCAGTAGGGATTAAACCTTTAATGTGGTACAATTCAGGTAAGTTTAAATGGATCACCTCGACACCTGTTGACCGTATGCTGACTCACGAAAATCGAGTTAAAGAATTTGAAAAGCTAAATAAACTTGGAGTTTACGGGATAAAAGTTGATTTTTTTCTAAGTGAAAAACAAGAAATCATAAAGTATTATCTAGACATTTTAGAAGACGCGGTCAAGTATAAAATCATGGTCTATTTTCACGGATGTTTGGTGCCGCGTGGATGGCAGAGAACTTATCCGCATCTTATGACTTACGAAGCTGTTCGCGGAGCCGAATGGTATAACAATGGGCCCGAATTAACCGCAACGGCAGCAGAACATAATAATACGCTAGCTTTTACACGTAATGTAGTAGGATCAATGGACTATACTCCTGTAACTTTTACAAATTCGCAATTTCCTCATATTACTTCTTATGGTCATGAATTGGCATTAAGCGTAGTTTTTGAATCGGGAATACAGCATATGGCAGATAGACCTGAAGGTTATTACGAATTGCCAAATGCTGCCAAAACATTTTTAAAACATGTTCCCACTTCTTGGGATGATACAATCCTGCTTGACGGATATCCAGGAAAATATACAGTTATCGCTAGAAAAAAAGGAACAGACTGGTTTATTGGGGGTATTAATTCTGGAAGAAAAGAAAGGATTCAGAATTTAAAATTTGATTTTCTACCAGCAGGGCAAACTTTCAAGCTGACTTTAATTGCCGATGGAAATCATGATAAGGCTTTTTTTACGAAGCATTTGCTCGTAGATAAAACAAGTACGCTAGATGTCAAAATGTTAAATCTGGGAGGTTTTGCAGCTTCATTAGTATTAAATAAGTAAATGTTTTTAACCTAAATTAATTAACAAATCAGATAATGTATTTCATAAAAAAAAGATTTTTAGCAGCATTAATTATTCCTTTATTTGGTTTTGCTCAAAACCCTATTATACAGACTAGCTATACAGCAGATCCAGCTCCAATGGTTTACAATAATAAATTGTATTTGTATACTTCGCATGATGAAGACAATTCTACTTGGTTTACCATGAATGATTGGAAATTGTACACTACAGATGATATGGTAAACTGGACAGATCATGGGGCGATATTATCGTATAAAGATTTTAGCTGGGCTAAAATGAATGCGTGGGCAATTCAATGCATAGAAAGAAAAGGCAAATTTTATTTGTATGCCCCAATAACAGATAATCAAGGACGAAATGGTATTGGCGTAGCAGTATCAGACAGTCCGTATGGACCATTTATAGACCCGTTAGGAAAACCTTTGGTACAAAATAGCGACGCCGATATTGATCCGACCGTTTTTATAGACGATGATGGAGAGGCTTATTTATTATGGGGAAATCCAGTTTGCCATTATGTGAAATTAAATGAAGATATGATTTCTTATAACGATGAGGTAAAAATATTTCCAAACACAATTGAATCATTTGGAAAGCGTACCGGAAAAGAAGACCTGCGTAGACCTACCACTTATGAAGAAGGACCATGGCTTTATAAAAGAAACAAATTGTATTATCTGTTTTTTGCTGCAGGACCTATTTCTGAACATATAGGTTATTCTACAAGCAAAAGTCCGCTTGGACCTTGGAAATACCAAGGAGTTGTAATGCCTACACAGGGAGAGAGTTTTACAAATCATCCTGGCGTGGTAGATTTTAAAGGAAAAACCTATTTCTTTTATCATAATGGAGCTTTACCGGGAGGTAGCGGTTTTACAAGATCTGTCGCTGTTGAAGAATTGTTTTTTAATTCTGATGGAAAAGTTAAAGAAATGAATATGACAGAAGGAATTAAAAAAGGAATCGCTACTCTGAATCCGTACGCTAAGTCAGAAGCAGAAACGATAGCTTGGTCTAGGGATGTAAAATCAATGCAGAATAAAGAAGTAGGCGTTTTTATTACAGCTATGAAAAACAATGCTTTTACTAAAGTAAAAGATGTTGATTTTCGTGAATCGGGCGCTTCAAAATTTACGGCTCGTGTAGGTACTACGCACAATGGAAATGTATCAATGGAAATTAGACTTGATGGTTTAGATGGAGAATTGATAGGAACAGTAAAAGTTCCTATGACTGGAGGAAATGACAGATGGGCGTTGGTTACAACAGATGTCAAAAAAGTTTCAGGAGTGCACGATCTTTATTTTATATATAAAGGAAATGCCACTGAAAAGATTATGTATTTTGATTATTGGATGTTTTCTAAATAATTACATAATTATTTCTTGCAGTAAAAAGAGTTCAATCATTAACAAAAAGATAAATCTTAAAAGGTTATGAATCTTAAAAAAATAATATTATTGTGTTTAGTTAGTTTTGTTAAACTAAACGCCCAATCAGTAGTAAAAAGTCCGGACGGAAAACTTGCCGTATCCATTTCTGAAAACAACGGAATGCCTCAGTATAGTGTAATGTTCAATGAAAAAACGTTTATAGAAAAATCTCCATTAGGCTTAAAAACAACGGCGGGAGATTTTAGTTCTGGATTAACTTTGGAAGCAAATACTGTCCAGAATAAAATTGATGAATCTTATCAGCTGCGAAACATCAAGAAAAGCAGCGTGCATTATATGGCAAACGAAGCTGTTTTTTCGTTCACAAAAGATGGAAAATCAGCTGTTGATATAATCTTTAGAGTAAGCAATAATGATTTAGCATTTAAATATAAAGTATATCCGCAGAAAGAAACACTTTCTTGCGTGGTTCAGGAAGAAGTTTCGGGATTTTTGATGCCAAAAGGAACTACAACATTTCTATGTCCGCAAAGTAATCCAATGACAGGATTTGCGAAAACAGCTCCAAGTTACGAGACTTCATATACGCTAGATGATGCTGTTGGAAAAAACGGCTGGGGAAATGGATATACATTTCCATGTCTATTTAAAGTAAATAATAGTGGATGGATCTTAATTTCTGAAACAGGCGTAGACAGCGGCTACTGCGCCAGCAGATTGATTGGGCATGAGAACGGATTATATTCCATTGGATTTCCTATGCCAGGTGAAAATAACGGAAACGGAACAACTTCGCCTGGAATTCCGCTTCCGGGAGAAACGCCATGGCGCACCATTACAATTGGAGAAACACTTGCTCCGATAGTGGAAACCACGATTCCGTTTGATCTGGTTAAGCCAAAGTATGAGCCATCTAAAGAATATCAATACACAAAAGGAACTTGGAGCTGGATTATCAAAATGGATAATAACACTACGTTTCCTGTGCAAAAACAATATATCGATTTTAGCTCTTCAATGGGATATGAAACCATTCTAGTTGATGCGCTTTGGGATACTCAAATAGGCCGTGATAAAATAGCAGAATTAGCAGCATACGGTGCACAGAAAGGCGTGGGACTTTACTTATGGTACAATTCAAATGGGTATTGGAATGATGCTCCGCAAGGCCCGAGAGGATTGATGGATAATGCGGCCATCAGACGAAAAGAAATGGCATGGATGAAAAGCATCGGAATTAAAGGCATTAAAGTTGACTTTTTTGGAGGTGACAAACAGGTTACCATGAAATTGTATGAAGATATTTTAACAGATGCCAATGAATTTGGAATAATGGCTGTTTTTCATGGTTGTACTTTACCCCGTGGTTGGGAACGTATGTATCCAAACTATGCATCAAGTGAAGCCGTTTTGGCAAGTGAAAACTTGCATTTTGGACAGCAAAGCTGTGATAATGAGGCTGTAAACGCAGCAACACATACTTTTATTAGAAATGTGGTAGGTAGTATGGATTTTGGAGGAAGCGCTTTAAATAAATTCTATAATAGTGATAACATTGCAAATAAAGGTTCAAAAAGAATGACTTCTGATGTATTTGCTTTAGCGGTTTCGGTGCTTTTTCAAAGCGGCGTACAGCATTTTGCCTTAGCACCAAATAATTTAAACGATGCTCCAGATTGGGCTATTAAATTTATGAAAGAAGTGCCAACCATATGGGATGAAGTTCGCTTTTTGGAAGGATATCCAGGCAAATATGTAGTTTTAGCAAGAAGAAAAGGGGCAAAGTGGTATATCGCTGGAATTAATGGTGAAAATAAGAAGTTGAAAATAAAGGTAAAGTTAGAAATGCTTAATCCTGGCTCAGCGGTAAATTGCTTTGCAGACAATGATCAGTTAAACGGAAAAGTGAGTACATTGATGATAAGCAAAAACAAAGAAGTAGAAATACAAATACCTAAAAATGGAGGGATAGTAATCACAAATTAATACATTTTATTGATTCATTCTCATAAAAGCCAGCTTATCTTTTAAGCTGGCTTTTCTTTATAAATAATATCTCGCTTTTTAAACCTATAAAATAATTACAATCGGTTGTTTTTTTTATGCTAAATTGACTTTTATTAGATGTTGGGTTCTGGACTTCAGAAGTAATGCACTGATATTATGATAGTATTGTGATAATATACTTACAGCACTTCACTATTTTAATTATTAAGTGTGAAATATACAATTGTTAATGATTTTAAGAATTAGTTGAAGAACCGATATTGTTTTTAATGGAAACTCGTTCTAAAATAAATTATATTTAATATTTTGCTTTAAAAATGTTTATTGCATTTTATTTTAAGTATTTTTTTAAATAATAATCAATATAATTTTAAACAATCGGTTGTGTGATTCATTTTTTTATATATTTTTGTTAACATAAAATTCACATTCTTTTAAACATTAAAAGACTGTAATACGCTGCAAATCACCAATAGACTTACGGAAATCTTTAAAATTTTTAGTAACGAATTTTTTTAGTAAAAAATGATAGCTCACAATTCAACATGAAGGGAATGATAATTATAAGCAGTTTTATTTTTCAGTAGATATTATTTTCTGGTTTTAAACTGCTTATCAATTAGTAGAAAATAAATAATAATAATTAGTTCAAACATCTTAATTAATATGAGAATAAAATTACATGAAATTTTTAATGGCTTGAAGTATCTGCCTTTGGGAGTTTTGTTTCAGTTTTTGTTTACAGGTGCATTGCAGGCTGCTGAGAAGGCGGAACCTTTTGAAAAAGCAGTATTCCAGACTAATCAAGAAATTATAATAACAGGACGTGTAACTTCTGCCAATGATCATTTGGGAATTCCAGGAGTAAATGTTGCCGTAAAAAACGTGCCGAATGCAATCGCTGTTACTGATATAGATGGTAAGTATGTAATAAAAGTTCCATCATCAAAATCAGTTTTGGTTTTCACAAGTGTAGGGTTTAAACCATTGGAGATAGCCGTAGAAGGTAAGTCTGAAATTAATGCAGAAATGAGTCAAGATCAGACCGATTTGGGAGAAGTAATTATTGTGGGATATGGAAAACAGAAAAAAGCAAGTTTGGTAGCTTCAATTGCTCAAGTTTCTGGTAAAACGCTGGAACGTGCTGGAGGAGTGAACAGCATTGGTGCCGCCTTGACTGGTAATGTTCCAGGATTAATTACTTCTGCAAGTACGGGAATGCCAGGAGAAGAAGATCCGCAGCTTTTCATTCGTGGTGCAAGTACTTGGAACAATGCACAGCCACTTATTTTAGTAGATGGGGTAGAAAGATCAATGAATAGTGTCGAAATTACTTCTGTAGAATCTGTTTCGGTTTTAAAAGACGCTTCTGCCACTGCAGTTTACGGAGTAAGAGGTGCTAATGGCGTAATTCTTATAACCACCAAACGAGGCCGTTCTGGTGCTGCGTTAATTAGAGCTACAGTAAATACTACCGTAAAAGTGCCTTCAGAACTTCCTGCTAAACTAGATGCTTATGATGCACTTATGGTTAAAAACAGGGCTATTGAATACGAATTGGCTTTAAGCCCTTCAAGCTGGAACGATTATCTGCCCCAAGCTATAATTGATAAATACAGATTTCCTGCTAATACTGCTGAGGCTGAACGTTATCCAAATGTTGACTGGCAGAAAACGTTATTTAAAGATTATGCAATGTCTTATAATGCAAGTTTAAACGTAAGTGGAGGAACCAAATATGTTAAGTATTTTGCCAGTGCCGATTTTGTCAGCGAAGGGGATCTTTTTAAAAAGTATAACAATAATAGAGGATATGATGCTGGATATGGTTATAACCGCTTAAATGTTAGAAGTAACTTAGATTTTCAAATTACGCCAAGTACTGTTTTTAAAGTTGGTCTTGCTGGTTCTCATGGGGTTAAGAAGAGTCCGTGGGGAGCTTCAGGAAGTGAGTATCCAATGTGGGATGCGGCTTATTCAACAGCTCCAGATGTGTTCCTGCCTTATTATGAAGACGGTTCTTGGGGATATTACGCTCCAAATCAAGGTAAGGCATCCAACTCTGTCTTGAATTTAGCCATAAGTGGGGTGCAGTATGTAACCAATACAAAGCTAAATACCGACTTTACGTTAGAACAAAATTTAGATAAAGTGCTTAAAGGACTAAGTTTTAAAGGAATGATTGCGCTTGATAACACTTTTGTAGAAAACAATAGAGGGGTAAACGATTTATATAATGATGTTCAGCAGAAATGGATAGATCCAAATACAGGATTAGTGCTTTACAAAAACAGTTTTGACTTTAATAACAGATTTGATTTTCAGGAAGGTGTTAAGTGGTCGCCTAGTGCAGGAAGTGTAGACAATGGTGCTTCTGTGCGTAACCTTTTTTATCAGTTGCAATTAAATTATCATACAAAAATTGCACAGAAACATGATATAGGTGCTTTGGGGCTTTTTAACAGATATCAGACAGCGACAGGGAGTGAAATTCCGCATTTCAGAGAAGATTGGGTTTTCCGTACCACTTATAACTACGCAGACAAATATTTTATAGAATATAACGGAGCCTATAATGGATCGGAAAAATTTGATAAAGAAAACCGTTTTGCATTTTTCTCTTCTGGAGGGGTAAGCTGGATTGTTACCAAAGAAAATTTCATGAAAGGAACAGCATCATTTCTTGATTTACTAAAAATACGTGCCACCTATGGAGAAATTGGAGATGATAACGTTAACGGAAGATGGCTTTATATGTCGCAGTGGGGCTATGGAGGTAATGCACTGATGGGAGTTACAGGCGAAGCTGCAGAACAGAGTCCGTATACTTGGTACAAGGAAGCTTCTGTAGGTAATCCTGATGTTCACTGGGAAGTAGCTAAAAAGAGTGATATTGGAGTTGACTTTGGTTTTTTCAAAGGACTCGTTTCGGGAACTTTTGATGTTTATCGTGAAGACAGAAGAGATATCTTGCTAGATGGCTTTAGAAGAGCAATCCCTTCTTATTATGGTGCAGTTGCTCCTGTTGCCAACCTTGGGCAAGTTCAAAACAGAGGTTTCGAGTTGGAGCTTAAATTTAACTATACATTTGGAAGTGGCTTAAACCTTTGGCTGAATACCAGTATGACACATGCTAAAAATAAAATCATAAGTGCTGATAATCCTGAATTACTGCCAGATTACCAAAAAGGTGAAGGAAAAGCAATCGGACAGAGTTATTCATATGTAAGCAATGGCTATTATAATACATGGGATGAATTATATGCAAGTACTATTCATAGCACAAATGACGGTCAAAAATTGCCGGGCAATTATAATATCCTAGACTTTAACGCAGATGGTGTTATAGATGCTAAAGATAATATCCCTTTTGGATATTCAGGAACACCTCAAAACACATACAACACAACTTTTGGAGTAAACTGGAAAGGTTTCAGTGCATTTGTTCAGTTTTATGGAGTAAGCAATGTTACCAGACAAGTAGTTTTAACCAGTTTATCTGAGCAGAATCACGTGGTTTATGACCAAGGATCCTACTGGTCATCAGATAATACAAATGCCGATTCTCCAATGCCTCGCTGGCTATCTACAGCAAGCGGTTTTAATAATGGAAGCAGATATATGTATGATGCCTCATACCTGCGTTTAAAGAATGCTGAGATTGCCTATACATTTGACGGAAAATCAAAATGGGTAAAATCTGCAGGACTTCAAAGCATACGAGTATATATCAACGGAAACAACTTATATCTATGGTCAAAAATGCCAGATGATAGAGAATCAAATTTTGCAGGAACAGGATGGGCATCACAAGGAGCTTATCCAACTGTAAAGCGATTTAATCTGGGAGCCAATATTATGTTTTAAACTGAGAATTATGAAAAAATATATAAACACTATAGTAAAGTACAGCATTGTTTTAAGTGTGCTTTTAATTTCGGGATCATGCGAGGATTATCTTGAAAAATCATCTGATTCTGATATTTCTTCAGAAGAAGCATTCAAAAATTTTGAAAATTTTCAAGGCTTTACGGAAGAATTATACCACTGCGTTCCTGATTTTACAAATGCCTATTGGACTAATTCATGGAATTGGGGAGAAGATGAAATTCAGTCGACGGCTCGTGATTTTCATTTTGTATGCAAAATAGATAAAGGAGATTTTTGGGGATGGCAGACTGATTTTGATGGATGGCAAGCTGGCTGGATGAATAGAAGAAATGTAAGCACAAATAGCGACCGTTTTGCTAAAGATTTGTGGACATTAGGCTGGGCAGGAATACGTAAAACTAATATAGGACTGGCCAACATTGATAAAATGACTGAATATACTGAGGAAGAAAAGAAAATGATAAAAGGGCAGCTTTTATTTTTTAGAGGCTGGTTTCATTTTCAATTCATGCAGTATTTTGGAGGACTTCCATATATTGATCAAGTGCTTCCGAGTGATCAGCCATTAAAATTGCCAAGACTTACGTATCAAGAATGTGCCGATAAAGCAGGAAGCGATTTTAGAGAGGCTGCCGATTTACTGCCAGTGAATTGGGATGATACTAATGTTGGAAAAAGAACTTTAGGAAAAAATGATCTGCGTATTAATAAAATAATGGCTTTAGGATATTTAGGGAAAAATTATCTATGGGCAGGAAGTCCGTTAATGAATAAGGTGTCTACGGGTAATACAGGGTATGATGCTGAATATTGTAAAAAAGCGGCGAAAGCTTTTGCTGAACTTCTGACTATAACAGAAAGCGGTGCATCTCAGTATAAATTGGTTCCATTTAACAAATACAGTGATAATTTTTATACAACAGGAGGTAACTGGAGAATGCCTGGATCAACAGAAGCCATTTTTAGAGGACCTTACTATGGAGCAAACGGATCTAACTGGGGAACTTCAAAACAATATCAGCCAGCTCCTCAAATATGTGATGGGGATGTGAAGTTTTTGCCAACAGCAAATTATGTTGACAATTACGGAATGGCAAATGGAATGCCAATTAAAGATATTACGAAAGCTGATCCAGATTCGGGATATGATCCCCAATATCCTTGGAAAGGAAGAGATCCTCGTTTTTATAATGATATTGTATTTGATGGTGTAAAATGTGTTACAGGATCAATGCCTGCAAACGAAGAACAAAACAGATATGCCAATCTTTATACTGATGGAAGCTATAGAAATATAAGTTCAGGTAGCAGAACAGGATACCTGTTGTATAAATTCATTCCAAGAACAGCCAATAAATTTGATGATGGTTTTGGGTACGGAAACAATCTTAATATCCACCTTCCATGGATGCGTTTGTCAGATATCTATATCATGTATGCAGAAGCTGCTGCTGTAGGTTACGGGGGTGCTGCAGGAAAAGATCCGCTATTTTCAAAAACAGCTGTTGATGCAATAAATGTGATTCGTGACAGAGCCGGCGTTGGACACGTTGCAGCTGTATTTACAGGTGGTTTAGATGCATTTATTGGAGAGGTAAGACGTGAACGTGCGGTTGAATTAAGCTTTGAAGGACATCGTTTTAATGATTTGCGCCGTTGGATGCTTTTAATTGACAGTCCATATACTTTGAAGAAATCAATCGAATTTGATAGAGCTGGTCCATTAGATGTAAATAATCCGAGCCAGAATAAAGTGCTTAACATTCGTGAGGTGGTAATATTAGAAAGAAAATTTTCTGAAAAACATTATTGGCTGCCATTAAAAAATGCAGACGTAAATATGTATATGGAGTTTTCACAAAATCCAGGATGGTAGTTCATAGACTATTTTAATAAACTAAAAAATATATAGAATAATGAAATTTATACAGCTTAAAATAGTGCTATGTTTTGCAGTATTAACTTTGTTACCTGCTAAAATCCTTGCACAAAATAATCAAAAAATAAATTTAACAGGGATTATAACTGGAGCAGAAGGCAAACCTATTGAAAATGCAACTTTAATAAGCAATGCAGATAATGTTTCAATAACAACAGATGCTACAGGAAGTTACTCGATTACGGTAACACCAGATGCAGATTTGTTAGTGCAGGCACTAGGATATCAATCACTTTCAGTTAAAGCTTCTGAAGGAATAGATGATTTAAGTCTTAGCCGCATAACAGCAGACCAAGTACAGATTGCCTTCAAAAAAGAAGATGCTCAAAATCTTATGGGAGGTGTTTCTTATATAAATGTTCCTCAAATAATAGATAAAAATTATACAACTTATAGTCTTGACGGAGTTCAGGCTCTTGTTGGAGGATTTAATGGAAGTATATGGGGTATGGGAGGCGATTTGATATTGGTAGATGGCTTTCCAAGACCTGCAAATTCAGTACTTACTACCGAAATAGATCAGATTACTTTTTTGAAGGGAGCATCTGCTGTAGCACTTTATGGAAGCCGAGCTGCTAAAGGGGTGCTTTATATCACAACCAAAAAAGGTAAAATTCAAAAACAGCAAATTACATCAAGACTTGATAATGGTGTGTTTATTCCGAAGAGTCTTCCTAAATATCTTGGATCTGCAGAATACATGCAGTATTATAATCAAGCGAGGGTTAATGATGGTTTAGACCCTTTATATTCAGACGAAACAATATATAATTTTGCTTCAGGGAAAAATCCATACCGATATCCGAATGTTAATTATTATGCACCCGAATACATAAAGAAGTTTTATTTTAACTATGATGCCAATGTTGAAATTACTGGTGGTAATAAAGTAGCTAGATATTTTACAAATGTTAATTTTCTATCTCAACAGGATCCTTTGCAAGACTTCGGTGAAGCCGCAAAAAATAACATGAATAGATTTAATATTAGAGGTAATGTAGATCTCAGTATTAATGATAGAATTTCTGCGACTATTGGCGCTAATGCCATTTATTCAAACACAAGAGGAGTTAATACTGATTATTGGCAAAATGCAGCAACTTTAAGACCGCATCTGTTCAGTCCTTTGTTGCCGATTAGTATGATTGAACCAGGTGATAAGGCAACATTGGCTCTTGCTAATAGCAGTAATTATATAATAGACAATCAATATCTTTTGGGCGGTACACAGCTTAATCCAACTAATCCTTTTGCAGCGATTTATGCTGGTGGATATAATACGTTTACAAGCCGTCAGTTCCAATTTAATACAGGTGTTGATGTGAAGTTAGGAGATTTATTAGATGGTCTTTCGTTTCATACTGATTTTGCTGTAGACTATGCTACCTCTTATAATCAATCTTACAATAATTTGTATGCTACTTATGAAGCAAATTGGAATACTTACGCAGGATTTGATCAGATAGGCTCTTTAACAAAATATGGAAAAGATGCTAAATCTGGAGTGCAGAATATTAGAAATAGTGCTTTTGATCAAACAGTGGCTTTTTCAGGACAATTTAATTATGTGAAAAAAATAAAAGAGCAAAATAATGTATCGGCTATGCTTACAGCTTCAGGATTTCAGCAATCAAGATCTGAAGTTTATCATAAAACCAGTAATGCTAATTTAGGATTGAACTTAGCTTATAATTTTAACCAAAAATATTTTGCAGAATTCAATGGAGCATATGTTCACTCAGCAAAATTTGCAGAAGGAAACCGTGGGGCATTTTCTCCAACCATGTCTGTCGGATGGAAATTATCAGAAGAAGAGTTTATGAAAAACATAAGCACGATCGATTATCTTAAATTGACAGCTTCAGGAGGTGTTCTAAATACAGATCTAGACGTAAACAATTATTATTTATATCAGAGTATCTATACTCAGACAGACGGGGCTTGGTTTAGCTGGAGAGATGGTGCGCTTAACAGAAGTACAGACTCAAGAAGAGGGGAAAACTTAAATCTTACTTTCGCAAAAAGAAAAGAGATAAGCTTTAGTATGGAAGGTTCATTCTTCGAGAAATTAATAACATTGAACAGTAACTTTTTCATTAATAAATTTGAAGGAAACATTATTCAAGCAGCAAGTTTATATCCTAATTATTACACTACAAGCTGGCCAAACACTTCATTTATTCCTTACATCAATTATAATGATGATAAACGTACAGGTTTTGATTTTGATTTGAGATTTAACAAAAAAGTTGGAACTGTAGATTTAGCGCTTGGCTTTACAGGAACTTATTTAAATACAGAAGCTTCTAAACGTGCGGAGCTTTATGAAGACTCTTATCAAAACAGACAAGGCAAACCTTTGGATGCTTTGTGGGGACTTAAAAATGATGGCTTCTTTAGAGACGCTAATGATATTCAAAACTCACCTTCGCAGACTTTTGGACAAGTTAAACCAGGTGATATTAAATATAAAGATCAGAATGGCGATGGTATAATCGATGTGAAAGATGAGGTTTATTTAGGTAAAGCTGGGTGGAACGGAGCTCCGTTTACTTTTGGCGTTAACTTTACTGCTAAGTGGAATAATTTTACATTTTTTACAATCATTACGGGCCAGACTGGTGCTTATGGTATGAAAAACAACTCTTACTACTGGATAGATGGAGAAGATAAATATTCTGTAAATGTTCGCGACAGTTGGACAGAAGAAACAAAAGATACGGCAACATTTCCTCGATTAACGTCATTGAATAGCGACAATAATTACCGCTCATCTGATTTCTGGATTTACAGCACCAATAGAATTGATCTTTCTAAGGTTCAGATTACATACGATTTTCCAAAAAAAGCACTGAGTCAGACTTTTTTTAATGGTCTAAGTGTTTATGCACTAGGAGCAAATCTTTTGACAGTGGCAAAAGAGAGAGAATATATGGAATTGAATATTGGCAGTGCTCCGCAAACGAGATATTTCAATCTAGGTCTTAAAGCATTATTTTAAATTTTAGAAACACTTAATTTAATTAATATGAAAAAAATAAAACTATTAACTTTTATATCAATTGTGTTTGTTTTTTGCAGTTGTGATGACTTGATTGAACCTGCTATAGAAAATAACAGGGGATTGAAAGATATGTATGCTGAAGCAGAATATGCCCAAGGAATTCTTTTAAATGCTTATACACGATTACCAGGAAATTCTTGGTCTTTTAATGATGTGGCTACAGATGATGCTGTTACCAACGACATCAATAGCAATTACCTTAAAATAGCAACAGGACAGTGGACTGCCAATTTTAATCCATTAGACCAATGGACAAATTCAAAAAGCGCTATACAATATCTGAACATATTTCTTGCTGAAGCAGATAAAGTAAAATGGGCAAAGGATGAGAATGTTAGTGTATTGTTTAAAAATCGTTTAAAAGGCGAGGCTTATGGTTTGCGTGCACTTTACATGTATTATTTATTGCAGGCGCATGCAGGTGTTGCATCTAATGGTGAGTTATTGGGAGTTCCAGTTTTATTAGAGCCTCAGACTTCAACTTCAAACTTTAATGTTGCCCGCAGTTCATTTGAGGATTGCATGAAACAATTATATGCAGATGTTGCAAAGGCAGTAGAATTGCTTCCATTAGATTTTGAAGATGCTACGGCTTTACCTCCTGGGTATGATAATTTAGCAGATTATAATCGTGTTTTTGGGCAATATGCTAGACAAAGAATGTCTTCTAGAATTGCACAAGTTGTAAGAGCTCAGGCGGCTCTATTGGCTGCGAGTCCAGCCTTCAGTTCTGGAAGCACGACTACTTGGGAAAACGCTGCTAAATATGCAGGGGATTTGCTAAATCTTAATGGTGGAATTGCTGGTATAGATGCAAACGGATTGAACTGGTATAATAATGCGGCTGAATTGAGCAGTTTAGGAGGAGGAGTAAATCCTAAAGAAGTAATCTGGAGATCGGATATTGCAGAAAGCAATACTTTAGAGAGTGATAATTTTCCACCAACACTTTTTGGAAAAGGACGTGTTAATCCAACGCAAAATTTAGTCGATGCTTTCCCTATGGCCAATGGATATCCTATTACAAATCCAGCCAGTAATTACAATCCC
The DNA here is from genome assembly GCF_040538975.1 of Flavobacterium sp. UW10123. NCBI lineage: Bacteria > Pseudomonadati > Bacteroidota > Flavobacteriia > Flavobacteriales > Flavobacteriaceae > Flavobacterium > Flavobacterium sp. UW10123. The sequence continues at coordinate 231,236 of NZ_JBEWQE010000005.1, read as the reverse complement.
GCAAATCCCTATGCCAATCGTGACCCACGTTTGCAGAAATTTATTTTAGTAAATCAGGCTACGGCGGGTGTAAACAATACAGTAATTACTACAGCAAGTGACGGAAGCACAAATGACGCACTAAACAAAGTAGGTACATCAACACGAACTGGCTATTATATGAAAAAATTATTGCGCCAGGATGTTAATTTAAATCCAAACGGAATAAATAATCAAAGACACTATAAGCCACGTATGAGATACACAGAGCTGTATTTAATTTATGCTGAAGCAGCAAATGAAGCATGGGGACCGCTGGCTACTGGTTCTGCAGGATTTTCGTCTTACGAAGTGATTCAGGCATTAAGACAAAGAGCAGGAATAAGCCAGCCTGATTTGTACTTAGAATCTATTAAATCGGATCAATCTGCGATGCGAAATTTGATTAGAAACGAGCGCCGATTAGAATTATGTTTTGAAGGCTTTAGATTTTGGGATCTACGCAGATGGAATTTGACTTTAACAAGTGCTGCAGAAGGAATGAAAATTCAAGGAGGTGCTTATCAAAAAATTACTGTAGAAAATAGACTTTTTCAAGAGCATATGAATTATGGGCCAATACCATATTCTGAGGTTCTTAAGTTTAACGCACTGATTCAGAACAAAGGATGGTAGAATTATTTCTATCTAAAATGTCTATTATTAAAACGCATAGAAAAATGAAAAACAAGATACTTTTAATGGTCGCGGTTGTTTTTGGCTTATTGACGGCATGCACTAACGATGATCAAAATTTTGATGATTACGAATATTCAGCAGTTTATTTTGCCTATCAGTTTCCTGTTAGAACTATAACTTTAGGAGAAGATATATTTGATACCTCACTAGATAACGCCCATAAATGTAAAATTATGGGAACCTTAGGCGGAGTTTATGAGAATGGAAAAGACGTAACAATTGATGTTTCGGTTGCCAATTCTTTAACATTAAATCTTTTATTTAATAACGGAGGCGAGCAGATTGTTGCAATGCCTGCAAATTACTACACACTTTTGAGTAATAAAATTGTGATTCCGAAAGGCCAGATTTCTGGAGGAGTAGAAGTTCAGTTGACAGATGCTTTCTTTGCAGATCCTCTTGCGATAAAAAAGACATACGTTATTCCGCTTCAAATGACAAAAGTTGTAAATGCTGATTCTATATTATTAGGGAAGGCACTCGTTGCAAATCCATTACGACCTATAGCTTCCGATTGGAGTGTGGCTCCTAAAGACTTTGTTTTTTATGCTATTAAATACGTAAACCCATGGGACGGATTTTATTTAAGAAGAGGCAAGGATACTTTTGTTGGAAATAACGGAAACACAGCGCTTAACAAGGTGGTGAAACGTCACAACGAATATGTTGAGAAAGATCAGGTTAACAGAATAAATACCTTGTCAATGAAGACTATAGATTTTCCAGTTACTATTAAAGATAATTCGGGAGCCAATATTAATTTTAATCTGGTGCTCACATTCGATGATAATAATGGTTGTACTATTTCTGGAAACAATAACACTCAGTTTACAGCAACTGGAACAGGTAAATTTGTAAAAAAAGGAGAAAAAAACAGCTGGGGGAGCAAGGATCGTGATGCACTTTATTTAGATTATAAAGTAAATTTTCAAGATTTTAGTTTAACGACCCAAGATACATTAGTACTTCGTGATAGAGGCGTAACTGCAGAATTATTTACGCCAGTTGCCAAATAATTGAAAATTATTAAAAGTATAAATTTAAACAATATGAATAAATTATATAAAATGGCGATGCTATTCTGCTCTACAGCAGCAATCTGGTCTTGTGCAAATGATAGTGTTTTAGATTTTGAATATGCTAAACCTGAATCAATTGCAAATCAGGAAAAAATAGATGCTTATAAAGATTTAAAAACATATGTCGATAGATCTCGAAATCCAGATTTTAAATTAGGCGCTGGAATTTCGATATCAGAATATGTTTCAGGTGGAATTGTTAAAAGACTTGTAGATCGAAATTTTGACGAAATTACCATGGGATATGAAATGAAACATGGAGCAGTAGTTAAAAATGACGGGACGTTTGATTTTTCAGGAATAGATAAACTTCTTGCAGCCAGTCGACAATCTGGAGTTACAGTATTTGGACATACTTTATGCTGGCATTCAAATCAAAATGCGACTTACTTAAAGAGTCTTATTGCTCCTGTAATTATTCCATCAACAGGAGGTCCAAGCTGGGATCTTGTAACAGGGAATGATTTTGAAACAGACAATACATCCAATTATCAGGTGAATTCAAATGTAACTGCTGCATATACTGCAGTTGGCGGAGGTCCAAACGGATCGGGTAGAGCGCTTAAACTAACCAACGCGGCAGTTCGTGCAAACGATTGGGAGGCGCAGCTATTTATAAAATTTTCTCCAGCCGTTCAAGCAGGTGAAAAATATCAGCTGTCTATGGATGTTCGTTCTGATGTAGATGCTTCATATTCTACACAAGCTCACGTAACACCTGGAGCATATAAACACTGGGATTTTTTCGGAACAATTTCTTCAACTCCAACTTGGACAACCTATACAAAGGAAATTACCGTGTCGGCAGAGCAGGCAACTTGCGGGGCAATCGCTTTTAATCTTGGAAAAACAGCTACTACTTACTATTTTGATAATATCACATTAAAAAAATATAATCCAACGGGAGGCAGTACAATCATTGAGAAAACTCCAGAAGAGAAGAAAAACATCATTAATCAAAGTCTAGAGAAATGGATATCTGAAATGGTAAAAACATGCGCGCCTACTGTAAAAGCTTGGGATGTAGTAAATGAGCCAATGGATGATGGCAACCCTTACGAATTAAAAACGGGTATTGGAAAAACTCTCGCTGCAGATGAATTTTTCTGGCAGGATTATCTAGGTAAAGATTATGCGGTAGAGGCATTTAGATTGGCAAGAAAGTATGGTAACCCAACAGATAAATTGTTTATAAATGATTACAATTTAGAGTATAATCTAGATAAATGTAGAGGACTTATCAAATACGTAGAGTATGTTGAAAGTAAAGGCCAAAAAGTTGACGGGATTGCAACACAGATGCACATTAACATTAATTCGAATAAAGAAAGTATTGCAACCATGTTTCAATTATTAGCAACTACCGGTAAACTTATTAAAGTCTCTGAGTTGGATATAGCACTAGGAACTGGAGATGCAAATGAAGTTGCGCTCCAAAAGCAAGCTGAAATGTATAAGTATGTAATAGATATGTATTCAAAATATATTCCAGCCAAACAAAGATATGGTATTACGGTTTGGGGAGTTACCGACAGTAGTAAAGATTCTTCTTGGCTTCCTGGCGAAAACCAAGCTTTATGGAATATACAGTTTACCCGTAAACCGGCCTATGCAAGATTTGCAGACGGATTAAACGGAATGAAATAAATATATATTTAAGTGTTTTTTGTAGCCCGATGCGATTGCATCGGGCTTTTTTTTGAAAATAAGGCTTGTTGAATAAAAAACGGTTATTTTTTTAACAACCGATTGTTATTTTAGCTTTTCACAGCGCTTTTTTAAGCAACACTAGTATAAGATAAATTGTAAAATTGACCGTTTTAACCAATTTTAGTAAATTTTTACTTATATTTTATAAGTTTTTAAAGATTTTGCTCTCTTTTTTTAATATTATACTTTTTGTAGAAAAGTGGTCAGTTGGCTACTAAATTATTATTATTTATTTTAAAATTATTTTCAAAATAGATAATAATTAATTTTTTTTGGATAAAAATATTTTTAATGTTTTTATTTATGCTATTTTTTGAGTTTTTTTTAAAAAAAATATAAAGCAACCGATTGTTTTATAAGTTGTTTTTTTATATTTGTTGATGATATGTTGTTTGTAAAATTGATTCATATCTAAGTAGTCTTTTGTAAAAAAAGATTTTTAAGCATAAATAGAAAAAAGAATACATATGAACCTTTACTAATTTAAAAACAAAAACCATTAACTATTTAAACCAAACAAAAAACAATTAATATGAAGTTAAAACTCAAAATTGCACTAATCGGGCTGCTGATAGCAAGCAGCCATAGTATAATGGCACAATCAAAGACCATTACTGGGGTGATTACCGATCCTTCAGGATTTCCTTTGCCAGGTGCCAGTATTAATGTAGAAGGTACGCAGAATAGCGCATCAACAGATTTTGACGGTAAATACTCATTGAAAGGAGTTAACCCCACCGATAAAATAACATACTCTTATGTTGGCTTAATCTCACAAACCATTACTGTGGGTGAAAGAAATTCAATTAATGTTACCCTTGTTCAATCCACACAAAATTTAAATGAAGTCGTAGTTGCTTATGGTACGCAAAAGAGAACGAAAGTTACAGGGGCAGTTTCAACGGTAAGCTCAAAAGATATTGCCGCAGTGCCTATTACCAATGCTGAGTCTGCTTTACAAGGACGTGCAGCAGGGGTTACAGTTGTAAATGGTGCACCTGGTTCTAATCCTACCGTTAGTATTCGTGGTCTGGCTACAATGGGAAATAGTGCTCCTTTATATGTAATTGACGGAGTTTTAACGGGGAACCTTTCTGGTTTAAGTCCAAATGATATCGAGAGCATTTCTGTTTTGAAAGATGCCTCGACTACAGCTTTATACGGTTCTAAAGCTTTTAATGGTGTAATTATGGTTACTACCAAAAAAGGTAAAAAAGGCCCAGGTCAGTTAAGCTTTAGCACTTATGTTGGAGGACAGGAAGTGACAAAAAGATATAATGTTTTAAACACGCAGCAATACCTTCAGTACGCTAAAGATCTAGGAAGCGATTTAACAGCAAGAGCAGCTGAGTTTGGAAACATTAACACAAACTGGCAAGACCAAATTTTTCAAACCGGAGTTATGCAGGATTATAACCTGAGCTTTTCAAATGGGACAGAAACTTCAACAGGGCGTTATTCTGCAGAATATATGAAACAGGAAGGAGCTATTGTGAATACTGGTTTCGAACGTTATTCTTTTAGAGCTAATAATACACAAGATATTGGCAAACTGAAAATAGGAAGTAACATGGGAGTTTCTTTTAGCACTATTAATCCTGAGCGTACCTCAGGTGGAAGAACGTTATTAGAGCATGCCATTAAAATGGCTCCTTATTTACCAATTTATAATGAAGATAACGTAGGAGGGTACCAAGGGCCAAGTGCTATTGATGGTAACGATGCTGAAAACCCTGTGCGTGTAGCTAATTTAGGATATCAGAAAATAAATAATTTATCTATTATCGGGAATATTTATGCGGAGTTAGAAATTTACAAAGGTTTGAAATTCAGATCACAAGTCTCTTTAGATTACTACACAAGCAAAGACCATACTTTTGTGCCTGGTTTTCAGGACGGTTCTTATCACAAACAGGCATTTTCTTCAACAAACGAAACAAACTCACAAGGGCAGACTATCGTTTTTGATAATAGTTTGACTTATAAAACGACTATTGCTCAAAAGCACAACCTTGAAGTATTGGGAGTTATTACTAAAATTGACGGAAAATCACAAAGCGTAGCAGCAGGAAGCCGCTACTATATTTCAAACGAAATTGATCAATTGCGTTATAACGAAGGAAGTTTAGGATCTGCTAATTATGAAGAAAAAAACTTAGGATATATTGCACGTATCAACTATGACTATGATGATAAATATATTTTAGCTGTTTCAGGACGTAGAGATGCATCTTCTCGTTTTGGGTCAAATAACCGCTGGGGGAATTTCTACTCGGTTGCTGTAGGATGGAACATAGCTAAAGAAAGTTTTATGGAAAACTCTATTTTCAGCACATTAAAACTTAGAGCTAGTACAGGAACAACAGGAAATGATAGAATAGACAACTATCAATACAGCGCTACTTTGTTGGCAAATTATAACTATCCGATTGGAGGAGCAAATGCGCCAGGGGTTTCTTTAGGTGTTGCAGCTAATCCAGACTTGAAATGGGAATCAAAATTAGATAGAAATATAGGTGTTGATTTTGGTTTATTTGATGATAAACTTACAGGTTCGTTTGAATATTTTAACAATAAAAGTAGTGACATTCTTTTTGCAGTTCCTCTTGCTGCTTCTGTTGGATCTGCAGGTGGTGGTACTCAAATTCAAAATATTGCAGACGTAAAAGTAAGCGGTTTTGAGGTTTCTATTGGTTACAATGACAGAAAAGGAGACTTTACATGGTCTGCATTGGCAAATCTAGGAACAAGTAAAAATGAGGTGGTAAGCTTGGCGCCTGGAGTAACTAGCGTATTAGGTGGTCCTGCAGCAAGAGCTGGTCTTGAAAATTTCTCAAGATTAGAGGTAGGACAGCCGTTATTCTATTTTTATGGATATCAGACAAATGGAATTTACCAAAACCAAGCAGAAGTTGATGCTGTTTTTGGACCAGGCCAGACTACTATAAAACCTGGTGATATTAAAATTGTTGACCGTGATGGCAATAAAGTGATTAATTCTGATGATAAAACAAATATCGGAAATCCATATCCTGATTTTACTTACGGATTAAACTTAACTGCAGCATATAAAAACTTTGATTTCAATTGTTTTATAACTGGAGTTGCAGGTAACGATATTTATAATGCAAATACTTTTGATTTAAAAGGAATGAACCGTTTGTTTAACGCAAGTACAGATGTTTTAGACAGAGCAATTGTTCAAAACGGTGTTGTAACGAATCCTTCAGCTACATTGCCAAGAGCTCAAGGAGCTGATATCAACTGGTCTTCAGCAAATCAGCGTTATATTGAAGATGGTTCTTTCACAAGATTAAAAAACATCGCTTTAGGATATACATTAACAGGAGATGCATTTAAGAGTTATTTCTCAAAAGCAAGATTCTATATCAGCGGACAGAATCTTATAACAATTACAAATTACTCTGGTTTAGATCCAGAAATTGCACGTGCAGATGCTAATGCAAATTCAGCTGGTATTGATTTAGGAAGATATCCACAGCCGAAGTCGGTAATTTTTGGAATTGATGTTACATTTTAATATTTAAAGATGATGAAAAAAATCAAATATATACTTATAGTACTGTCTGGAGCTTTAACAATAACTTCATGTGACAGTAGCGAATTAGAATTGACTAATCCCAATACTTTATCGCCTGAAACTTTCTTTAAAACAGAAGCACAAGTGCAGTCTGCTGTAAACGCTTCGTATGCAAATCTTCAGACAAGAGGACTTTATGGAAGAAATCTTTTCTTTGCTATGGATCTTATGGGGCATGATGCTTTAGGAAATCCACAATTGGAAGGTAACAAAAAACCTTTTCAGGATTTTTCTTTTAACGCAGGAAACGATATTATTCAATATTACTGGGAATCTTGTTATATAGGAATATCTAGAGCCAATTTTGTTTTGGACAATGAACCTAAAATCAATGCGCTTCCAAATTCTGTTTTATCTCAGGAAAAAAAGAATAAATATTTAGGAGAGGCTCATTTTTTAAGAGCGTATTATTATTTCTTATTAGTAAAACGTTTTGGCGATTTGCCAATTTATAAAACAGGTACTATTGTTGGAAATGCAAGAAGCCCTAAAGCAGAGGCATATGCTTTAATTGAAGAAGATCTTGTATTTGCATCACAAAATCTTTTGCCAAAAGCATCAGAAGCAGCAGGAAGAGCCAATAAAGAAGCTGCTTACGCACAATTGGGTAAGGTCTTATTATATCAAAAGAAATATACTGAAGCTTTAGCTGCACTTAATAATGTTACAAGTTTCAGTCTTGAAGATAAAGGGAATTTCTACAACAACTTTATGGAAGAAACAGAGCATGGCAAAGAATCGATTTTTGAAATAGAGTTTGACGAAAAAAATGGAACTGGAGATCAATGGGGAGCTGTTGGTGATAGTGGAGGAACTGGTTTTGATGAGTCAACACTTAGAGGTCAAGAATATGGTAATCTTAGCTGGTACAATGTTTATCCCTCAGATGATCTTTTAGATTCTTATGAAGCTGGTGATAACCGTTTTGGTGATACTTTTTATGTGCCTGGTTCATCTTATTTAAAAGGGACTAAGGTAATGGTCGCTAGTAATTTTACTACTTCTGCAGGAATTAGAAGAGCGGGTTGGAAAAAATACCAAAACTATTATAACAGAGAAGATGAGGCAACACGATCAAGTATTAACTTTAAAGTGATGCGTTATGCAGATGTATTGCTTATGAAAGCTGAATGTGAAAACCAAAGAGATGGCGGTTCCCAAACAGCAGCGATAGCATACATTAAGCAAGTTCGTGATAGAGCAAACTTGACAACAAATATTACAGCATCAAAAGACGCAGTTTTTGCCGCAATTGTTCATGAACGTCAAGTAGAATTTGCAGGAGAACAATCTCGTTTTGATGACCTTATAAGATGGAACATGGCAAGTACTGTATTGCAAGGTACAGGTTTTACAGCTGGCAAAAGTGAATTATGGCCTATACCAAATAGAGAAACATCTTCTAATCCTAATATAAAACCAAGTGATAACAATCCTGGTTATTAAGATAATTAAATTTTGGTTAGTTTAAGTTAAATAAAGTCAAGTTAAGTTAAGTTAGTTTTTTTATAAACAGCGCATTTAATGCGCTGTTTATTGTTTACAGAAACAAAACAGGAGAAAAACTGATTGCATATTTTAAATTATTTCAATTAAATCAAATAAAATGAAAAATACAGGCAAAATTTTATTTGTGCTTTTTTGCAATTTATTTGCAGTATATACAGAAGCACAAAATCCTATTATCAAAGATATTTTTACTGCCGATCCCGCACCTCTTGTGCATAAAGGTACTTTGTATTTGTATACAGGACATGATGTGGCAACCCAAGAAGATACTAATTATAAAATGGCCGACTGGCACGTTTTTTCTACAACCAATATGAAAGATTGGAAAGATCATGGGGCATTGCTTTCTCCTAGCACATTTTCTTGGGCAACGGGCGACGCATATGCAGCTCAGTGTATTGAAAGAGATGGAAAATTCTACTGGTTCGTTTCCACATTTCATAAAAAAGATGAAGTTAGTCAAGGTGGTGCAGCAATAGGCGTGGCAGTTTCAGACAGTCCAGTAGGGCCTTTTAAAGATGCAATAGGAAAAGCGCTTATCATTAATGAAATGACCACAGATATGAAGTATGGTTGGGATGACATCGACCCAACTGTATTTATAGATGATGATGGACAAGCCTATATGTTTTGGGGAAATGGAAGTTGCAAGTGGGTAAAACTTAAGAAGAACATGATAGAGGTGGATGGTGAAATTACTACTTTCACACCTAAAAATTATATTGAAGGTCCGTGGGTTTATAAAAGAAAAGGGATTTATTATTTAGTTTACGCCAGCGCTGGGACCAAACCTGAAATGATAGAGTATTGTACAGCAAAAAAAATAACTGGACCATGGACATACCAGGGAATTATTCAGGAAAATGTGCCGAATAGTTTTACTACGCATCCTGGTATTATTGATTATAAAGGAAAGTCGTACTTTTTTTACCACAACGGAAGTCTGCCAACAGGAGGCAGTTACAGACGTTCAATTTGTGTAGACTATATCCATTACAATAAAGACGGAACTATCCAAAAAATTATACAAACAACAGAGGGTGTGAGTTCAGTAAAATAAAACTTCATTTTAAATTTTTAGGATGGAGAAATACTATTTAAACAAATAAATATGATTGTACATAAAAATCTAAGTATTAAAATTTTGGCTTTTGTGATGATCTTCATGCTGGGAACACCATTGTGTGTAATCGGGCAGAACAAAAAGAAGACTGCTAAAACAGAATCTAAAAGACCTCAGTATAGAAATCTCTTTAAGGAAGCAGGCTACAGCCAAGATGAAATAGATAAGAAAGTTGCCAAAGCTTATTTTGATATATTCGAAGGTCCAAATAAAGTATATTTTGAAGAAGGCGATTCTCTCGGATATGTTTCTGATGTTAAAAATAAGGATGCTCGCACCGAGGGAATGTCTTACGGTATGATGGTTGCCGTTCAGCTCAACAAGAAAGAAGTTTTCGATCGTTTGTGGAGATGGTCTGTAAAATATATGCAGCATCAGGATGGACCAAGAGAAGGTTATTTTGCTTGGAGCGTAAATCCGCTGACCAAAAAACAGAATTCTCCAGGTTCAGCTTCAGATGGTGAATTATATTATGTAACGAGTCTTCTTTTTGCTTCTAACAAATGGGGCAATGCTACGGGAATTGACTATTACAAAGAAGCCAGAAGAATACTTGATGCCATGTGGAAAAAAGATGGCACAGGGAATGTACATAACATTATAAACACTGAAAACAAACAGATTTCATTTGTGCCTGAGGGAGGCGGTTATAACTGGACAGACCCTTCCTATCATGTTCCAGCATTCTACGAAATATGGGTGCTATATGCTAAAGATGGCCATGAACAATTTTATAAAGAATGTGCAGAAGTTTCGCGTAATTTTTTGCATAAAGCCTGTCATCCCTTAACAGGCTTGAATTCAGATTATACTGAGTTTAGTGGCGAACCGCATCCAACACCTTGGATGCCTGCTGGATTTCGCTATGATTCGTGGCGCGTTCCTATGAATGTGGCAATGGATTATACTTGGTATGGAAAAGATAAAAAATGGCAAGAAGGATATGCTCAACGCTTTCAAGATTTTCTTAGATCTAAAGGATTAGACAAGTTTGAAGACCAATTTAATTTGGACGGTTCAACTCCCGACTTTATCCTTCAGGCTGGCCCTGTCAAAAAGCTAAGACATTCTATTGGGTTAGTAGCTACTTCAGCAACAGCATCATTAGTCAATCAAGATAAAGAAAGTTTGGATTTTGTTCATGCGGTCTGGAACGCAAAACTTGAACCTTATGAAGACGGTTACTTTGATCCCTATTATGATGGGCTGATGTATCTTTTTAGTCTAATGCATCTTAGCGGAAAATATCAAATTATTGTTCCAGAAGTAAAATAACTTTTAAAACAAAAAAATATGAAACAGTACAGAATTGTTATCTTATTGCTTTTATCAGGATTTGTTGGATTTGCACAGACAAAAACAACCTCGGTAATTGAAGACTTTAAGCCTTCAGTACTAAATCAGCCGGGACAGGAATATCCTAAAGTTAATTCTCAAGGCTATGCTCGATTTCAAATTACAGCTCCCGAAGCAAAATCGGTTGTGGTAAGTCTTGGGTTGGGAGGTGCCAAAGGAGGAACTGTCCTCACAAAAGATCAGGACGGTTATTGGAGAGGCACTACAGAAGGAGCAATGGATGAAGGTTTCCATTATTATCATCTTACTATTGATGGTGGAATTTTTAATGATCCAGGTGCACTTAACTTTTATGGATCTACGCGTTGGGAAAGTGGTATCGAAATTCCAGCACACGATCAGGCTTTTTATGCATTAAAAGATGTTCCGCACGGAAATGTACAGCAGATTCTTTTTCCTTCAAAAAGCACCAATACATCACGCAGGGCTTTTGTATATACTCCACCTTCTTATCATAAAGATAAAGACAAAAAATATCCAGTTTTGTATTTACAGCATGGCTGGGGAGAAGATGAAACGGCTTGGAGCAATCAAGGACGCGTCAACTTAATTATGGATAATTTGATCGCAGAAGGTAAAATAAAACCTTTTATTATCGTGATGACTTACGGAATGACAAACGAAATTAAGTATGGTGGTTTGGCAAGTTTTAAAATAGAACCCTTTCAGACTGTTCTGGTAGATGAGTTAATTCCTTACATTGATTCAAACTTCCGTACAGTTTCCAATCAAGCAAACCGTGCTATGGCTGGACTGTCAATGGGCGGAATGGAAACGCATTCTATCACGCTAAACAAACCTGATGTTTTCTCTCATTATGCACTTTTAAGTGGAGGAATTTATAAGCCGGAAGAAATTAAAGATAAGTCAAAGCTTAAACTGATTTTTATAAGCTGTGGTAGCCGTGAAAGACCAGAATCAGTACAGTCTGCCGTAAAAATACTTAAAGATGCGGGCTTTAATGCCGTTTCATATATTTCTGAAAATACGGCCCACGAATTTTTGACCTGGCGTAGAAGCTTTAAAGAATTAGCTCCATTATTGTTTAGGTAACAGTTGAATTTTTATGCGATAATGTCAGAACATTTAACTGAAAAGACAAACTTTAAAAACCGAAAAATGAAATTAATACTTTATGCAATTATAATAATTTTCGAATTGTGTTTTCAAATGGCATGGAGTCAGGAAAAACTTCAAGTTATTGAAGATTTTAAACCCTCATCGCTCAACCAGCCAGAAAAAATATTTCCTCAGGTTAATTCGCAAAAACAAGTTCGTGCCAGTATTTTGGCTCCAAATGCCAACAAAGTGCAGCTTGACATTGGAGGAGTAAAATATGATATGCGAAAAGACGATAAAGGTGTCTGGATAGGAGAATCAAATCCACAGGATGAAGGATTTCATTATTATCAGTTAAATATTGATGGAGCTTCGGTTCCTGATCCGGGAAGTTTATATTTTTACGGCGCAGGAAGGCTAGGAAGTGGTATCGAAATTCCCTCGGCAGATCAGGATTTTTTCGCCTTGAAAAATGTACCCCACGGACTGGTAAGCGAAAATATTTATTTTTCTAAACTCACCAATTCTTTTAGACGCTGTTTCGTTTACACCCCAGATGGTTATAACGAAAACACGAAAATGCGTTATCCAGTACTTTATCTGCAACATGGAAGTTTTGAAGATGAAACAGGCTGGTCTTCACAAGGTAAAGCAAATCTGATTTTAGATAATCTAATTGCTTCAAAAAAAGCTCTTCCAATGATTATTGTAATGGATAATGGTTATGCTTATAAAACTCTCGATGTTAATTTTACAGATAAAAATCAATCTAAGGAATCTGTTTTTGAAAACGTGCTTATTACAGAAGTTATCCCTATGATTGATGCTAAATTCCGAACAATTCCAAAACGTGAAAGCAGGGCTATTGCAGGGCTTTCAATGGGAGCCAATCAGACCATGAGAATTATGATGAATCATCTTGATACTTTTTCGTATTATGGAGGATTTAGCGGTACGGCAAATTATCCAAGTTCTGATGTAATTGATGCTTCTACGTTTTTAGACGGAAAATATAAAGACGGAAATGCCTTGAACAAACAGATTAAACTGTTCTGGCTCGGATTAGGAACAAAAGAGCCTGCTCCGTTTCCTAAATCAATTGGTGCCTTTCGCACAATGCTAGAACAGCAGGGAATTAAGTATGTATATTACGAATCGCCTGATACGGCTCACGAATGGCTCACTTGGAGAAGATGTTTTCATCAGTTTGCGTCTAGATTATTTAAATAAAATAGTATAAATATTTGTTTTGGCCTGCTTATCATTAAAAAAAATAATGATAAGCAGGCCAAAATGCATTTAGACATTCGGTGAAATAGATTAAAAACCACCTTTAATTTTCTAAAAAAAAAAATAAAAATTGAGTTAGTTTCTCCATTATTCAATCTTTATTTTTTGATTTCCTATTTCAGTACACAATATTAATGAAACAGGTAATTTGTACTATATTAACCGTAAATTAGTGTATGTTATCCGATTGTAAGTGAAATAGTATTATGGTGAAATAATCTTCTATTTTTAGTGAAATTTCAACAAAATACATGGAACCAATACAACTTATTTCAGATCATTTCATTGAAGAAAAATGCAATTTTAAAGAACTTATAGAAAGACTTCGGGCAGGATTTTCGACCTCGGATATCAATGTGCCTATGCGTCATCATCATGATTATTCTAATCCAGAAGAAGGCAAAGATTCAACATTACTACTAATGCCAGCGTTTCAATCAGGCAAAGATTTAGGCGTAAAAATAGTTACAGTAAGTCCTAATAACGGTAAATATGATTTGCCGTCAATTCAGGGAACTTACATTTATCTTGATGGACACAAAGGAAATATAAAGGCAATTCTTGATGCAAAATCACTTACTGGCAAACGTACTGCGGCAACATCGGCTTTAGCAAGCAGTTACCTTTCGCGAAAGGATGCTTCGTCTATGCTCATGATTGGCACTGGAGCATTAGCCATTAATTTAATTCAGGCACATGCAAGTGTTAGACCTATAAAAGAAGTTTATGTTTGGGGAAGAACGGTAGAAAAAGCTCAATTGGTTTGCGATGCGCTTAAAAACTCTTCACTGATCTGCAAACCAGTTTCAACAATAGAAGAAGTTATTTCTGAAGTTGATATTATTTCGGTAGCGACTTTATCACCTGTTCCGCTTGTTTTAGGAAAATGGCTGAAAGCAGGACAGCACTTAGACCTTGTTGGGGCATATAAAAAGGATATGCGCGAAGCAGATGATGAAGCAGTTTTAAAATCAAGTCTATTTCTTGATACTTACCAAGGCGGATTAAAGGAAAGCGGCGATATTTTGATTCCGCTCACAAATGGAATCATCACAAAAGAAACAATCAAAGCAGATTTATTTGAACTGTGCAGTAATGCCAAACAGGGTAGAACATCAGATGCCGAAATCACCTATTTTAAATCCGTTGGACATGCATTGGAAGATCTTGTTGCAGCTGGATATTTCTATGAAGAGTATAATTTAAAAACACAAAAAAATGCCTAATACATACCAAAAAATTTGTAATAATATTGATTATAAACCAGATGCTTCTGTACTGCAGATAAAAACTATTGACATGCACACAGGTGGAGAACCCTTGCGTGTAATTGTTTCTGGTTTTCCAGAACTTAAAGGCAGTAATGTTTTAGAATATCGAAGAGATATAAAAGAAAACTACGATTATTTACGAACAGCATTGATGTTTGAACCTCGCGGTCATGCTGATATGTATGGCTGTATCTTGCTGCCGCCAAATGATGAAGAGGCAGATTTTGGTATTCTTTTTATGCATAATGAAGGATATAGCAGTATGTGCGGTCATGCTATTATTGCTATAAGCACATTGGCTGCAAAAATGAACTGGATTAATGTTAAAGAAGGTGAAAATGAATTGAAAATAGACGCTCCTTGCGGTCGAATTATTTCATTTGTCAATATATTAAATGGAGAAGTAACAGGAGTAAGGTTTCATTGTGTGCCAAGTTTTGTAGTAAGTTTGGATCGCCTTGTAAATGTTCCAGGCATTGGCGATGTTGTGTATGATCTGGCTTATGGCGGTGCTTTTTACGCTTATGTTGATTTAAGAAAAAATACCCATTTGAATTTTGGATTAACTGAAGAAAACTATAGAGCGATTATTCAAACTGGAGTAGATATAAAACATGCTGTTATGAATTATAATAAAGATATTCAGCATCCATTTGAGGAGGATTTGAGCTTTTTATACGGAACTATTTTTATCGACGAACCAATGAATATCTCAAATCACAGTCGAAATGTTTGTGTTTTTGCCGATGGAGAAGTAGATCGTTCTCCAACAGGTTCTGGTGTTTCTGGAAGAATAGCGATTGAGAGAGCTAGAAATGTGATAGACGCGAATGAATTTATCACAATAGAAAGTATAACAGGAAGTACTTTTATAGGATCGCTTGTAAGGGAAGAAAAATTTGGTCCTTTCAAAGCTGTGATTCCCCAAGTTGAGGGAACGGCTTTTGTAACAGGAATAAATACGTTTTTAATAGATTCTAAAGATCCTATGAAAAATGGTTTTATACTGAGATAGTTAAAGTTTAATTATGCTTTTTAATTAGAAAATTCCATAACAAAAAAAATCAGATTCCTTAACAAGAATGAAAAACTGCATTTTATTTGTTATAGAATTTTTAGTTTGATGCTCTAGTTAGAAAGTTGTGTTGAAATTAGATTTTCTAAGAACGCGGTTTAGACAAATTTCTATCATACATAACAATAGTTCCTGCCACGGCCACATTCAAACTTTTTTCTGATTTAAATTTTACTAAATGGTGGCATTTTTCCATTACCTTTTTTGATAAGCCATGATCTTCTGCTCCCAATATGTAAACACAGCGTCTAGGATGTTCAAAAGTTTCTAGGTCATCCGCTTTTTCAGATAATTCAACGCCAACTAATCTAGCTCCTTTGGGCAAATTCTCGAAAAAAGCTTCAAAAGTATCATAATGAAAATAAGGAATTGCTTTTACTGCATCATGCGTATCACAGGCTTGTTTGGCATAGCGATTTCCTATGGTAAATATAAAAGTAGCGCCTAAGTTTTGAGCAGATCGCCATAAAACCCCTAAATTTTCAGGTGTTTTACCATTTTGTATTCCTATACCGAAGTATTCATTTGTAAAATTATCACTCATAACGGCAAAAGTACAAACTGTAGGTAGATAAATCAATTTTTTTGGTCAAGCAAAAAAAACTTTTGTTATTGTAATTTTTCATGGCTTTAATTGATTAAGTATACCTGAAACACTTCATTGAAGTTTTAAATCGTTGAGCAGTTTTGTGTTATTAAGTTGAAAACTGCTCACTGATTTATTCTAAATAGGAACATTCAAATAATGTATTAAATTGCCGAAAAACCTGTTTTCACACTCTGATACATTGGTTTTTTCGTTAAATTATCTATTCTATAAGGTTGTCCACCTCCAGGTGTATAGTTGTTTGGAATAGTGCCAGTTGTAAAAGAACCTGAAGGTTTTGTCATTCCAAAAGTAGTTTCAGAACCTTCTTTAAGGGTAGTCTGATTCAGAAATTGAAATACACAAGCGCCTAAAAAGTTACCTCGAGGATGTGAATTTTGTATTTGAGAAAGAACCCATTCAGCTTGCTTTTCTTCTGTTTTTACGGGCCAACCTGGATCCTGTTTGATAGGAGTGCCCATTTCTGCGAAGAAAAAGGGAATATTAGGAAAATAGTATGGAAATGTATTATCAATATAGTTTTTTATATAGGAACCAATATTCTGTGGATTTGTTGAAGCAATAAATCTGGTATTCCAAACATTCTCTAGGCCTATGGCTTGAAGTGCAGCATGAAGATTTTGGATAGCAATGATTCCAGGTATATCTTTATTTGTGGGATCAGCAAATGAAACTGGTGCGGTAATTGGTAGTAAATTCGATGCAGGAATTCCTAAACTGGTTTCAATATTGACAAGAATCTGAATCATCTTGGCAACATCAGTAACAGAAAAACCCCCTGCAAGATCAAATTCATTTCCAATTCCCCATATTCCCGCAGCTTTATGAGGAGTAGTTCCAGCATTGTAAATTTCAGTTACCATTGCTTTAATATCAGGAGTTACATCTTCTTTTCCTTTGTGTAATTTTTCCATAAAGTAATTAGAAATAGGAACAAAAACCTTAATGTTATTAGTCACACATTCATTTAAAAATAAAATATGTGATCTCTGATGTTGTCCTGGTTCCTGACCAGGAAATGGAGGCACACTCCAATCGTAGAGATGTAAAAAGTTTACTTTGAGATCATTGGCAAAATTAGAAAGATCACCACGACCACCATTTGTTCTTCCCCATATAAGAGGAAAGCTAGAATTGGTAAAATCGGTGTCAAAATACTTGTCAGGAGGATTTAACGCATCATCTGATGGCGCTGGTACATAAGCGCTTCCTCGCATAGGAAATAATGCCGAAGCATTTGGAATTCTTGAAATGTCGTTCATTTTTGTAGTTTTTAAAGATTAATATTTAGAAAATTTGCAAATAAGATTTGTTCTCTAACTCTTTTAATAATTAGAACTTTTTCGTTTAATTTCATCTAAACCATTCAATGCCATTTTTTAATTTTTTTACACCCCATGAGAAGGTATCCACAACCTTTGGAAGAATAAAACTTGGAAATTCTCCCAATACTCTGTCTGTTGTTCTTGCAACAGATTTAACTATTTCCGGAGTATATTTTGCAGTAGTATCAGATAATTTGTCTGCTAGTGGACTTGCAAAGCTTGCCACTGTATCAATCACTTTTCCTGGAATCGTACCTCTTCCAATATATCTATTTTGATCTTGAAGGGCTCTAGATGCTTTTAGAGTTAGATAAGGGATTAAACCTGAACCAGTTGCTGTTGGTTGAACAGTTTTTCGTTGTAACCATTTATGTTTATTTTGATGTCGTTGTAAAAGAAGAGTTTTGTAGCTATTATAAACCTGAGCAACCATAAAACTTTTATCTAGAACACGTGGACCAGTATCGTCGGTAACTAATATTCTGGCGATATCAAACAGATATGAATTAAGTAAGTCGTGTATTCGTCTGTCTTTCTCTGTCGGACTAATTGAATTATCAGCATTAATTGTATCACCTAGTTTTAAGACTACATTTACATAATGCATTGCCCTTGTATTTACAGAATCCTGATTTAATTTTTTGGCTCTTTTACTTTTAAGTGTTTTTTTATAATTTTTTCCATATCTCTTTCTGCTTCTTAAAGGCTCAGGCCCTCCCAGATCTTTTACAACATTGATATGATCTTTTTGTCTGCGATCTGTTCTTGCATTTTTCATTGGAGAAATAGTATGTCTATGCAATCCAACTATTTGTGAATAGGGTTGATCTGTATAATCGTTTTCTTCACTTTTTTCTTTGTCGGTCATGAGTTCAGATGCTAGTGTATGCACGCCTATTTCATGAGCAATCATACCAGCAATATCACCAACAGATGATATCCTCAAAAACCAATCAGCCATATTGATCAGAATAGCTGTGCCACTTTTTTGTGTATCGGCAGGATTAGTCCCGTTCATTTTTACAACATTCACAAAAATTGCTCGTAGAGTTCCTGTTTTTGTGGCTTTTAAAGCTTCTTGAACGTATCCCATTACGATTGTTAGCTTAGTTGATTCTTCTTGAGAAAGCGTTCCTGTGTAATCAGCCCCAGCAGCATGAGTAATGGCTAGTTGTGCAACATTTGCTTTTTTTTGTAAACTGTTGTTTTGAGATATTTTTGTATTGCTAGACTGCAACTTTGGTTTCTTTTGTAAAGCTTTTACCCCCATAACATCAGCTTCTTTTTCCAAACCCTTATCATCATTCACATTCACTTTACCCTTCATTTGCAAAGTTGGTTTTACTCGTCCTTGCTTTTGCTGTACGACATGCCATGCTTCGTGAGGCAAATGTTTTTCTTGTCCAGAAGCTAGATGAATATCTGTTCCTTGAGCATAAGCGTGAGCATTGAGTTGCGCAGGTTTATCTGAATTATAATGAACTTTGACATCATCCATAGCATGACCAGAAAGATTTTCTATAGCCGATTTTAGATTGTCGGGTAAACCAGTATTGTTTGTTTTTCTTTGTAAGATAGAGGCAGGACGATTATCCTGAAGTGCTTTTGCTTTATTTTGAATGGTTTTTTTTTCAAAAGAAGCAGAAACAGATTGATCTTTATTTTGACTTATTTTATGAAGTGAATATCCCATATTTAAATAGTAATAATAATTATAATCAAACTTTAAGAAACATATCAGTCTTCGACTTGTTTTTATGTGATGTTTTGCTAATCATTAAAATCAATAAGTGTTACTGAAAAATTACTTACCGGGATAGCGATATGTTATTTCCCAAACACCAGGCTGAATCATTACGACTCTCGATGCAATAACAACCATCATCTGTGCTTCCATAGGACTACCAATAAGTATAGGTTCTTCCACCATACAAGGAGCTCCAAAATGGAAAAATTCAAAAGAACCTCCCCATTCAGATTTTCCTTTTACATCATATAATGCTCCTGCAAATTGTTTATGAGCATTGGCTAAATGTCTGAACTCTGGCGACAAAGTTTTGGCTGTATTAAATTCTTCTACGCTTCGTTGTAAATGTTGTACTATATGTAACGGGAATACAAATTGTTCGTTTTGTGTTGAAATAGCCTCTTTGATAGCAGCATTTAAGTCTTCAACTGCAGAATCAGCATTAATTATTTTTTTGATTGCCTGATCTAAATCGCCTGCTTTTACTAGCTCATTAGCTTTATCCAATAATGCTCTAGCAGCTTCTATTTTGTTTGTTATTAGTTCCTCCAATAAAGTTGGATCAAGGACATTTGCAAGTGATAGAATTGTTCGTTCATACTTTTGTTCGACAGAATGATGAGCTTGGTGTAATAATTGAAGAACGCTTTGTTTATCACGGCTTAGAGCTTGTACTATGGCATCGGCATTTCCTAATTCTGGAAAAGTTGAAGCGATCCAAGCGACAACATCATCTTTATGTACTCCGTGCAATGATGGAGCCCATTGTTTTGCAGTCAATTCTCTATTGTTTGTTGGCGCTAAAGTCAAATTCTGTCCATCATTTGCTGAATTATTAATTCCGAAGGCAAATTTATTACCAATATTAGGCGTTATACCCGGTATCGTAGTCGGGTCTACAGCTTTGTTTGCGGCGCCTCCTGGACCAGAAGGTATATTAGCCAATGGAAAAGCTTTACCTCCTGTTACAGCCTTCATATTCCAAGTAACTGGAATTCTCCTTGGAATGTTTATAATTTCGTCTAAAATTGCAATAGGATGTATTTTTGAACCTATTTTAATATGTGTAGGACCTAAATTCGTATGTTTTATTATTTGAAGATCTAAGATTTTCCGTACTTCAACAGGATATGTTGTCGAATCGTAACCAACTTTTACATTGACGGTTACACTTCCTCCAGCATTAGCAACTTTTTTAATTTGTTCTTCCATAGTTTGTGCATATGCAGGAGAATTAAATTCGGAAATTTGAGGGGCTAAGTTCCACATTTCGAAAGTGTTGTCTTTTTTGCCTGCTAATTGATCTGCAACTAAATGTCCAGCATCATAAAATTTTTTAATATCTGCTCCCTGAAGCAATAACTGTTCTGCACGTGCCATACTTGTAACTTTAGACAAATTGCCATCTTTTGTACGTTCAGTGCTTCTAAGTGTTGATTTTTTAATTTCGGCTTCAACTTCACCTGCTTTATATAGATCTCCAACAGGTTGTACGCCTGGTAGATTTAATTCTTTTCCCGATACTTTTAATACTTCGGTAATGGCGCCAGCCGGAGTTTTTTCCACAGTTCCCGAAACGTTCTTAATTTTCTTTTGTAAGGTCTTATTGGATCTTGAAAGCTCTTTTTTAATTTTTTTTTCAAAAGATTTGTTTGGTTTTAATTGTAAAGCTTTCACCCCCATAACATCAGCCTCCTTTTCCAAAATTTTGTCATCATTTACATTTGCTTTGCCTTTCATTTGAATCGTAGGTCTCACACGTCCTTGTTTTTGCTGTACAACATGCCACGCCTCATGAGGCAAATGCTTTTCTTGTCCAGATGCAATGTGAATATCGGATCCTTGCGCATAAGCGTGAGCATTTAGCTGTGCAGGTTTATCTGAATTATAATGAACCTTTACATCATCCATAGAATGTCCAGAAAGGTTTTCTATTCCCGATTTTAGATTGTCTGGCAAACCGGTGAAATTTTTTTTTGCCTGAATTGGAGACGAAGCTGCTTCCTGATTAGCAGTTTTTTCAGCAAGTTTTTGTTGTATAACAGAATGTTCTCGATTATCTTTTAACTGAATGGCGGTTTTGCCACAATTTGCATTTGCAGCAGTAGCTTGTATTTTATTTTCAGATATTTTTTGATAATCCTGAGCCATTTTTACTCTTTAAAATTAAAATTGTATTGCGTTTTATAGCATCTGCCTGAATTTGATTAATTGGATTAATGAAGCGCAAAACTCTTTTTAGGTATTTTTATACTATTTACCAACAAGTTTTAATTTCTTCATTATCTCTTCTGGAGAAACTTCATCTAGTTCCTCTTTATCTTTTATTGGAATAGATTCTTCTTCTGATTGTGCTTTTGTATATGGTTCTGGCTTAAAAGAACGATAGTCTTTATGTATGCCTTCTTCTGTAAAACTTTCTTTGGATAGAGTCAAGTTAAATTCTTCTCCTTTTTTGTGCTCCTCCTTTTTATCTTTCTCTCCACTATGTTCCTCATGATCTTCTTCATGATCTTCAGCAACCACAAAGCCTGCTTTTGTATAAGATTCTTTTGCTGTATATGCTGAAGTGACTTCTATACTTGCAGCACCAGTTTGAGTTAATAATTTTTTTACTGCAGCCAAAAGTGCGCTGCCGCCTCCTTTTATATTGGGGTTACCTATCATCCATCTGAGGTAAAGTGTCGAGTCTTGAAGTTCTTCTACAATTAATACCCCAACTAATTCTTTAGTATTTTTCTCAACTGCTTTAATTCGCCATTGACGTAAATCTTTATAAAAAGGTACATGCGTTTCATATGCCATATCTTTTGCTACATCCCAACCATCATCCTCTTGTTCCCAATGTCTGCCAGATCCCTTTTCTCTATCTTCACGATCTGCCTTATTAATAGCTATCACACCGGTGCTACGTGTTCTGGCATGTCGCCCTTTGTTTCCCCACAGCACTGCTATTTTAGCCAGTTGTTCTGGCATACGTTCTTTTTTCCAGTCTGTTATGTTTTCTAATTCAATGTCGTTATTCTTAACTGCTTTGTGTTCTGATTTCTCTTCTACATGGATTGTTTCTTTTCTTACATACATTTCATTGGTATCAAAAGACATTTCGCCACCATCATTATGAATTATTTTCAGGACCCGTACCCATTCGTATACTTTTTCTCCTTTTTTGTCTTCTTCTCTTTTTTTAGCAATTTCTTGATTAGATCCGCGTCTTGAAATAAGAACGGGTGCATCATCAATTTTTAGTGTATCTCCTTTTTTTAATTGACCTCCTTCAGATGGTTTTAATTCATTAGAAAGCCCGTGGTCATTTCCAAATAATGAATTTCCTTCAAGTTTAACAATATGAGTTACACCCCATGTAACTGTGGCATTTTTTATTACTCTTTGAATGGGTAAGTCACTTGTTGTGATATTTTCAGAGAGTTTTCTTTGAACAACAGAGAGTTTTCGATTATCCTGTAATTTGGTAGTATTATTTCCTTGAGTTGCATTTGCTGCAATTACAGTTGTCTCATTTTCGGATATTTTTTTATGCTGTTGCGTCATTTTCTTCTTTTTTGAATTAGATAACTGCTTATTCTTCCGAGTCTATTTGATCTTTAAACGATGTGACTTTTACAGGACCGATACCGCCTAAATAATGGATCGCCGAACAAAAAGGATGGTTATGAATTATAGTTTTTAAATTCTCTAGATTTTTATCGAAATAGGGGAGTTTTACCTTTTTTCCTGTAATGAGTTTTATAAGATGATCATTTTCTAAAGGATATACTTTAAAAAGAGGTTTTCGTGCAGCATAGAAAAGACTCTCATCGTCTGCAATAAAAGAAATTTCGCCACGGTTTTCTTTTAGTTTTTGAGGATTGGTTTTTAATAAGTGAATAATCTTAGCCTCAATTTTGCTCACCATTTCATCTACACTTTTTTCGGTAGTTTGTACAACCAAATAAATATTTTGGGTCGTAATAAGATATCCGTTTATCAAAAAAAAGATCTTGTCGTCGAAATCATTCAAAGCCATTGCGATTATGGTGTTTACATAATTGGAATCGAAATATTTTTTCCAGTTTCCAATTTTAAGAGTCACTTTTAGGCGATGCAATTGTGGCGCAGCAACGGCAACTTTTTTTATGTTTTCATTCTTTTTCATAATGCGTCAATTCATTTGGCTAACCATGAGGGTTTTGTTCTCCTTTTTAAATTCACGTCTAATGCCTTCCAATAAATCCTGTTGACTCACGATAGTTTCGTTTTTCTGAATGGCAGCCAAAGCACAAAATCTTAAAATATTGATAATTGCGCCGCCAGCCAGTTCATAGTTTTCAGCAATATTTTCGATGTCAATATCAGGATCAAGTTGACATTTTCCTGAAAATGCTTTTTCCCACAAAAGCATTCTTTCTTCGGCGGTTGGCATCATAAAATGAATCATCGATTGAAACCTTCTCGAGAAAGCTTCATCAATGTTTTCTTTTAAATTGGATGCTAGAATAACAACTCCAGGGAAATCTTCAATTCTTTGCAGTAAATATCCCGTTTGCTGATTGGCGTGCCGATCGTTTGAAGAGGAAGCATTTGTTCTTTTTCCGAAAAGTGCATCGGCTTCATCAAAAAATAAAATCCAATCTTTGTGTTGTGCGACATCAAATATTTTAGACAGATTTTTTTCAGTTTCTCCAATATATTTTGAAACAATCATAGAAAGATCTACTCTGTATACTTCTCTGTTTGTGCTTTTTCCCAATAATGTTGCCGTAAGCGTTTTACCAGTTCCAGGAGGGCCATAAAAAAGAGTTCGATATCCGGGTTTTATTTTATTTTCAAGACCCCATTCTTTCATAAGGGTTTCACCATGATTAAGCCAAGCATTAATTTCCATGACCTGATTCATAACATGTTCTTCGAGAACCAAATCGTCCCAATTTAAATTGGTCGAAATTTGCTGCGCTGGAAACGAAACACTATGTTCCAATTTAGGCAAAGTGCCCGTTATGAAAAAGTTTAGCCAACGTTCATTAATCGAAAGAATCTGATTCAGAATTGGAACATTAGATTCGGTGCTTTCTAGAACCAAAACCTGTTCTTTGACAAGAATATTTGATGTGTTCAGAATATGGAGTAATTCAATTCTTAATTCAGGATTAACAGCCGTAACCAAAAAAGAGAGCGTTTGACCTGTTGGCAAAAAACCACTATGATTTTTATTGACAACACCTCCAAATTCAGTAAAACCGCGATCGTACATAGCATTTTTGCTAAAGAAAATATCAAGAACTTCAGGTTTAATCTGAGGCGCTAGAATCAAAGCAAGACAAAGCCTTTCGTAGAGATTTAGATTCCAATCGGCTATTTTTTTGTAATAAACGCTGTCTTCAGTATTGGCATCAGCTTCGGGAAGCGGAATATCCTGCCAACGATTTTCGTGGCCTTCTTGAAGCAGATAACTGCAAATGACCTGATCGATTACCTTTTGCAACCAATCCATTTCATTATACAAAACCATAATATTGGAATTAGTTTCCATAAGCCCCAAATAGTTTTTCTACATCGTCCAAATTAGCATCAGCCCATTTAAAGTATAACAAAGCCGTATTAGGATTTAATTCATTAGATTGCAGCATATCCAAATAAAAACCTTGTGCATTTTGCATAATCATCTGAGTATTGTAATCAGTATCATTATGAAAATTCGAATCAAAAAAAGAATCTGTCCATGCGCTTACATTGTTTTCTTTAGCTATAAAATCACTTATGAAATAAGAAAGCTTTTCATCCTGAACTATTAATTTTTTAGCTTTAAAATAAGCAGGTTTTCTTTTGGTTTCCCTGTGGTAATATTCAATATCTTTTGACTGAATTGTTTTGGTTTTAGGATGCCCAAAAATATCTATCAGACCAAAGTTTTCTGCTTCACAAGCTAGTTCCAATTCTGCATTAGCTTCGCCAGCAGTAGCCAGAGTAGTGTTTTTGGCTGTTGCACTTTCTGTCACTACGTACAATTCTCTGAAAGAATATAAGGTTTGCGTTAGTTTTATAATTAACTGCTGTTGGATTTCGTTCCAATTATTAATCTTTACAGATTCTGGTTCTTCGGCCTTAAAAATAAAACTTCCTTTATGAGAAAAAGCCAATATCTGTTTGCTGAATTCAAAATCGCCTTCAATAGAACCATGCGCAATCGATCGTCCAGAATAAGGTTTTGAAATCCCATCGCTGAAATTCCAATTAGCATCATTCAAAGCAATTGTACCGCTAATATCAGCATCGTGATGCGATATAATCCCGTTGCGATAAATGTTTCCAAGCAGAATTATTTCTCCATTTTTGATTTGAAAATAATCGCCAGGAAAAAGGCTTTTATTCAACGGTTTTGTAGGCAGAAATCCTCCGGTTTTTAGATAAAACTGTCTGTAGAAATTCTTGTTAGTATGATCCATAACCTTAAACAATTAGAATTAAAGTCCACTGAATGCAATACCCAAACAGTGGACATTTTATTTGTTTTAAGAAGCGTAAGCGGCTGCAGTTGCGGCTGCTAAGCTAGATTGAAGCGATTGAAGTTTGATTTGTGCTTTGCTTAAATTACTTGTTGCAATAACCAATTGTCTTCCTGTCTCATCATTTGCAGTATTCGCCTTTTCGTAAGCAATCTGAGCATTTTTATATGCATTGTATATTAATCCTCTAATTGAAGAATCGGAAGGTGACGGTGCTGGCAAAGTTGCGTCTAAAGATTTGTTGTTTGTTAAAGTAAAATACAACTTAGCAGCCTGTTTCGTCTCTAGAGTAATTGCTTCTTCAGATTCGAGAACTGAAGCTTCTGCAGCCAATGTAGATTT
This sequence comes from Flavobacterium sp. UW10123, assembly GCF_040538975.1. Lineage (NCBI taxonomy): Bacteria > Pseudomonadati > Bacteroidota > Flavobacteriia > Flavobacteriales > Flavobacteriaceae > Flavobacterium > Flavobacterium sp. UW10123. Next base: position 204,922 of record NZ_JBEWQE010000005.1, on the reverse strand, counting down.
TAAAGCAACAAGCGTAAGAGCAACGGCATTGTTAGCGTCTGTACCGGCGGTGTTGATTCTGGTAATTAAATCATCAGAAATTAACGGATTAAGCGCTTTTTTGCGAATAACAAGGTTAGACAGTTTATTAATTATTTCTACAGAATAAATTAATTTGCTAATCAAATCGCTAATCCAAATGCTTACTCTTTTTGAATCCTGAGTTGCAGTTGCCGTTTTTGAGAAAGCATTCTCTGAATTAAGCGCTAAATCGTAAGCGTTTTGAACAACCTGATCTATTAAGTTTTTATTGCTTAAAGTATGAGAACGATTACTTTCTGAAACCAATAAATAACCTTGATATCTGGTTGCTTTTTCATTAAGTGAGTTTACAATGGTTTGCTGCTGCTGTACAATCGCTGTTGCATCAACTACTTGATTTTTTATAAAATCTAATTCAGCTTTTTTCTTTTCGGTAATTCCGTATCTCTGCAAATTAGGACTTGGTGATAATATAGTTTCCATATAGTTGAGGTGTTAAATGGTTGTTGATTTCGAATTTTCTTTTGTAGAATAAGGTATTGGCGTTGTGTTTTGCCAATCAGATAGACTGTTGGTGTATTTCGTTTTAGAGTTTTCACTGCCTTTGTAATAAGACAACACAACAGGAATATAACTTTTATCCTCAATCAGCGGATTTCCAAAATTATCTGTAGTTGTAGTATCAATAGGCACACTAAATTCCTGACCAGAAGTTGCTTTGTGGTGTTTAGCACTCGTAAAGTTTCCAGCTGGAATGTTTTCTGCTAAATTTAAATTGAAGTAGAAAGCATTGCTATTTTTAACGGGTTTAGGAGATTTTTCTTTAACGTCTTTCAGTTTAGCATTTAAATCTGCTAACTGGCTTTTTGCAATGCGTAGTTTTTCTTTAGCATCGGCCAAAGCACTTTTCAAACTTAAATTCTTTTGCTTATCCTGATCTGTTTCTTTATCTTTTTTAGCTCCGTCGGCTTGACTAGCAGAATTGTTTAATGTTTCTATTTCTTCGTGAAGAGATTTAATTTCTGTGTCGACAGTTTTAATTTCTTCCTCTAACTCCATTGTTTCAATTTTGTACTCAAGAGTTTCCAAATCTTCATTTGTAGCGATATCGTCAGGATAAGGCAAGAAGAAACATCTGTAATCAATTTCATTTGCTTTTAAGACTTCTTCTTTGTCTACAGTAAAAGTTATTTTAGATAAATCTTCCGAAGCCTGCTCTCTAGAATTCGCTATATTCTTAGCAGTTTTTAAGGTATAAGTCAATGCAAACGTTTCAGAAGGAGCAGATAAATATTCATCAAACGTATTGATTTCTTTTTTGTAGTTTTCTGTAAAGATGATTAAAAGAAATGCAACATAATTTTCACCAAGCACCAGAGGATCATTGTCAGAATCTCTAAGTTCTTTGTAGACTATAGATGATTTATATTTTCCTTTAGCATCTGGATTCTGAGAAGCAGGAATACTTTTGCATTGAGCTGGATTGCCTACTAATAATTCTGCAGGAGAAGCGCTAAAAAATGATTTTTTGCTGTCTTTTACCATAATGATATTATAGCTTAAAACAGGATTTGCTAATCCTTTGTTTTGTGTTCCAGGATCTCTGTCTTCTGGTGAAAAAGGACTTCTGTAAGCATCAAATGAAACGCTAAAAGCGCCTGTTGCAGGATCAAACTGTTTTGGCACTTCTACAACCAAACTTTGGTTAAATAATGCATTGTTGTAGTTATACGCTTTTTTAGACGCATCATATTCTACTTCACTACATTTTATGGCACCTTCTGCAGCTCTTGTAGCAATGCTTGCTTTAGCTTTTGTATCGTTGTCGATTGTTAACACAGCAGTTGTTGCTGTTAAATCAGCAGTTGTTACCTGCAATAAATTGTTGACAGAAGTATTTGTTAGCTTAGCGCCGTCAGCAACTGTTGAGGTTGAAACTTCAGAAATTGATGCCGTAGCTTCCATCGAAAATTGCGAAGTCTGTTCAGCGATATAAGCCGTTTTGTTTATCAGATTGTACGCCTCAAGAGCTTGTTGGTAAATTTGAGTTCCATAATCTGCAGCATTGATAATGCTATAAATACTTCCGATATCGCTAGCCAAACGCACAATAGAATTTGACGCAATCTGAATGTTAGACGCACAAACCGCCATATTGGTAACGGCTTGTGTCACATACGTTTTTTGCTGATTTGCAGATAATAGCAAGTTGTCTGCCATGTTCTTATTCTTAACAACTACATTATTTATATGTTGCTGTTCTTTGTACATTTTAGTCGTTGCATCAAGTTTTTCCTGCGCAACAATTTCAGCTCCTTCGGCATAATAAAGAGTAAACATTGAAGTACTCAATTGTGTACTCAATTGTTTTTTGGTCATCTCCTGACTTTCTAATGATGACAATACACTAGAATGCAGATTTTCATTGTAACTGTTCATAATAGTTTTTTTAGTTGATTAATTTATATTTCAAGATCGTATTCAATGGTTTTATTCTTTAACACACAGAAACATAGGTTTTACTCTCTTAAAAGGCGTTTCACTTATTTGAATGCACATAGCTTGAACTATGTGGAAGAAACTTGTTTCTTTTTGTACTCTTTTTTATGTATAAAATCTATGTTTCTGTGTGTTTAATAATTAGGTCCAATATGCTCTTAATAAGGCCAAATGACATGCAAAGGCTTATCCATCCAGTGGTATTTCATAATCGAAAAGGCAAAAGGAGATCTGTTAATCAATATATCATAAGCCCTTTTCTCTACCGTAAGTTCCCATTTGTCTTCCAGTTCTACCAGAATTCCGTCGCGAACAAGCCAGTTTCCTCTAAAACCGTCAATGGAGCAATCTCCAATTTCTGGCCAATGCGAAATCGCCGCTTGTATCAAACCGTTTATTAATTGTTTATCCTGATCAGATATTTCAATAAAATCGGGTACTGTGTCTGTCAATGGCAGGCCACACAAAACTTTGTTCAAAGGCAGATAAACTTCTTCGGTTTCCTGCATTCCCGTAATGACGTACTGTAAATATTGCACAGCTCTAACCTGATGTTCATTGCTTATAAATTTATTCTCTGATGTCAAGTTCAATCGGTCAAACAGCATTGCGATATAATCGTTCAAGAGCACAATTCCTGCGTTTCTAACTGCAACGCCTTGCTTGAGGTTAGTCTTTGGTTTTTCTTTAATTTTAATTGATTCCATTTTCGACAGTATTTCGGTTTGTTTTAAGATAGAGGTAGTTTGTTTTTCGGTTCTGAGAATTTCTTTGAAACCAAGCTGTAAGGCAGGAGGAAACTGATAAATATATTTTTCCATTTCTGCAAGGAAGTTTTTCTTAGAAACTCCTTTTTTGGTAACCACTTCCCAGATCAATTCATTCCAGATTTTATCAATAGCGATAAGCCTCCAATTGTCATTGACAACAGCTTTTAAAAGTTTTCGAAGCAAAAGACGCTGCATTTCTTTAGAAGCCAAACCTTTAATGGTTACAGCTTCCAGTACATGATTAAATTTTTCCAGAATTCTCAAATACGATTCTCTGTTTTTGTCCAATTGACTTACGGCATTGCATAGATTATGAAAGCTAATAGTACGGCAAAGCCAATCCATTTGGGCTTCGGGAATAAGTTCTTTTTTCATAACCCTAAAGAAAATCTGAGGCTCTTTTACCATAATGACATTCAGAATATCTTTGATTTCTATTGTTTTAGAAATGCTGAAAACAGATGGAATTTGACGTTCGATAATTATAGAAGAAATCCATCTGTATTTTTCTTTTTCTGATAATTGTTGAATTTCAAAAAGTAGGTCTGAATTGATGGATTCTGAAATTGTATTAGAAAAAGTATAACTTGAATTCATTTCGCTTTCAAAAAAATGTTCTAATTCTGTTACGGAGTTTGCTGATTCAATAGATTTTGTTTCGTTTTGAAGCTGCATTTTCTCTTTTAAAACAGTCTTTTTCAGATGCAATTTCAGTTCTTTCTGAAGCAGTTTCTCAAACAAGATTTCATTGCCTTTATAAGCTGAATATTTTAAAATTACGTTCCAGAAAAGCTCATTTAATTCCCAAGTAATTTTAGTTTTCGAAGTTGATTTTGAATTGCTCATGATAAGAGTTGAGGTTTTCTGAATCCAATTCTTTTTCAAAGCCATTCCATTTGTTAAGAAATAATGCAATACGTTTTCGCTTTCTTTTCGGTCTTGTTTTCGAAGCAAAACAAATCCTGAATCATTAAAATTAGCGGTCAGCAATTGCGCTAATTCCTGTTGATCTTGCTGAGATGTATTCTGAATGAGCATGGCAAGCGCAACTGTATCAATTGAATTTGCATTTTTTAATTGATTTAAAAATGTCTTTTTGATGGCAACTCCAAAAGATTTAATTCGTTTGGACTGAATCAATTTTGTGATAAACTGAAAATAATCGTTGCGTCTCGTATCAGTTACTTTTTTTGATAACTGAACGATAATAGTTTCAAGAAACAAAGAGGAATTATGTTCGGGATGAAACAGTATTTCCTGCATTCCGAGAAGTAATAAATTATCCGTCATCAATTCTTCTGGAAAATCATATTTATCCTTTTCGTTCAGGATTTCATAGACAATCTGAATGGTCTGCACCAATTTTGTTTTTTTATAATTGGCAGTTTTTACCAATAATTGCAGCATTTCACGATTAAGAACCAGCGGAAGTATTTTCTTTAAAACTTCTTTATTTCCGTATGAAAGCATTACCTCAAAAGCCATTTTAGGATGTAATAAAATGGTTCTCGTAAGTGATCTTTGCAAATCGATAAAAAAGACACTTTTGGTGCTGTTTTTCTGTAATTCCAGTTCTAATTTGGCAACAAGATTCTTAAAATGAACAGCTGGATAATTAGAATTGTTACGGTTTATTTCCTTACAGTAAATCGCATTGAGATTGGTATAAATGGTTGCCGAATTATTGTTTTTTACCGCCGCAGGAACTTTAGCATTGGTAAACAGAGCCAATAAATGCTCGTGGCTCAAATTGTTCTTTCTGCCTAATTCTTTAATGCAGAAAAGCAGAAACGCACTATTGTCAGCATTTTTATTTTTAATTAAAAAAAGCATTCCAATTTCCCACAAAGCCTTACTGTTTGTTTTGAGTTTAAAAGTTTGGCTCAGCTTATTCAAATAAATTATAGATTCCATTTGAAGAAGCGATGGAGTAGTGTCTAATCTTGAAAAAAGTACTTTTATAGAAGTTTCGTTTAAATCTTGAAGCAGAGAAGCAAACAGATTTTCTTCTTTCAAAATGGGCTGAATAAGTGCATTAAATTTTGTTTTGTTCTCAGTACTTAATGCCACAATCAATTCGTTCAAATTGTCTTTGTCTGCCTTAAATTTTCGGTTGTTTTTATCTTTAAGTAATTGTTCAAATAGATTCCAATAATTTATCTTAAAATCAGGTAAATGATTTTCAATTTTTTGTGTTTCATATTCCTGAGTTAATATTTTTAAGCAAGCAATAAAATTGTTGTTTTGAGAAGTTTTATCAGAGAGTTTTACAATCGTATTTTCAATTAAAACAATAAGTTCTGCGTAAGCAATATTGTAATGATTTGCCATTTGCAGAATACTGCTTTTCATGAAAGCGAGCTTGTTAAACAGAGTACCGCGCTCCAGCAGTAAAAAGTTAAGAATAAAGAACCACAGATTCTTTTTGAAACTTATTGTACTAGTCTGGATAATAGTTTCTTTTACCTGAATATTAACCATAATCGAGCTAAACTCAATTATCGAACTGCTATTATTAGGTTCGAGCGCCGCAATTATTTTGGTTATATTTTTTTCGTCAAACTGCCACGCAATACGTTTTCTTACTTCTTCATGCGTTATTCCTGTTTCCTTGATAATTGCAATAACCTCAGCTAGATTATTCTGAAGCAACTCTGCCATAATTTGGTTTACAGAACCTTCTTTGTTCTGATAATTCCAAGGCAGATAACCTTCTAGTAAAAAGACCTTCAGATTTTCCAGAACCGATTTTTCTTTATTGTAAACCGCAATTCCGTTTTGCTTCTGACTGTTTTGATACAGAATCAATTCCGCAATTTTCTCTCGTAATAAATTGCGTATTTTTCGACTCAGATCAAATTCAAGATCACCATAATCGCAAGAGCCAAGATCAAGTTCCAATGATTCAATTCGCCAGCTTTGTTCTTGCGGGCATAATTCATTAAAAATAGTCGCGACTTCTCTAGGCAAATTAATTTTGCTCCAGGCACTCAAGCGTTCCTGAAGTCTGTAACCTTCTTTCCTTTGGTCAAAAGTTGTGTCCCACTTTAGACTAGATACAATATGGCTATTTATTTCTTCCATTTTTCGTTTCTAAAATTGAGGTTAGACTATTGATCAAATTCACTGCCGATTGCTCAGGATCTGAAATAACGGTTTCAGGATTGTTTGCCTGTTTATGTAATAAATCCTGAGTGTTTTTGAAACGCAAACTATCATGCCAGTCGCAATAATTTGGCACTAAGGTTTCCAGTTCTTGAAGGCTTACAAACAAACATTCGCATTTTATGTTGGTTGGCAGACTAATTGCTAAAAATTGTTTTAAACGTTTTTTAAATTCAGGAGTTTGCAATTCTGGTATAAAATCTGGAAATAATAGAACTGCATTTTTCTTAAAAAGTTCGTTATTGATTGCAATTACTCCATTTCCAGAAGAAACGGTAATACGAAATGAATAATCGGATAATTTACTTTTTGTATAATCTTGAGTTATTGCAGTTTGAGAATCATCAGAAGCAAAAGCATATTTTTCCGAAGCAAATTCCAAATAACCATTCTGAAGCTGTGTGTCCAAAATGGCTTGACTTGCAGTGTTTAAAATATAATTTATATTTGCTGTTGATTGAAAGTCAATGTTTTGAATGTTTTTATGTGAATTGTTACTTTGCTTAGCAATTTCTATATTATATTTTAATTGGCTTAAAAGGATAGAAGTTTCAATAAAAATGCTTCCTTTTCTTTTTTCTTTAAGCCAATATACTTTTTGTATAGTTTTGTTGGCGTTTAATTGATCTTCAATAGAATTTTGTGAAGTTTCAAATTGAGCCGTAATAAAGTTGTTGTATATGTTTTTTAATCCGAATAGCAAATTCAGTTTCAATTCTAAACCAGAAAAATTGCTGAAATCTGTTTTGCTTAATTTTTCTTTTTTATTGAGCTGTTCTGATTTGAAAATAAAATCGGAGGTGTTTTCGCTTATATGATCAAAATGCTCATTTTTAATGCTTAAATTATTAGCAGGAACTATTTTGGAAGCCGTCAGAAAATTGCATCCTTTTATTCTGTTATACGACAATAAATCAAGGTTTTGCAGATACAGACTTTTTAAAATAATCTGATCTTTTTTCTTATTTCCTGTATAGATTGTACCATCAATTATGGCATCAATAACCTTAGGCGATTCGCCATGTCTGGCAAGGAGATGATCGAGTATTTTATTTCTTCGATCAAAATTAACATCTTCTTCTTCCATGATTTTCATCATTCCAAAGATGTAAGCATTGTATGGATCTTGCTGATAGTCTAGCCAGCTTTTTTCGTTTAGTTCCTTTTTGGTTTCGTCACCATAACTAAACCCAAAGACATTATTGTTTTTTAATAAAGGCTTGATATGAGGAACATTGTACAGCGACTGATAAAAATAGCTTGGAGAAAACATCTTGTATGGAACAGGATATTCCAGGTGTTTCTTTTCAAATTTATCTTTTAGCGCATAAAAAGTATCCTTGTCTGAAGGCGCTCCGCATACAGAATTAGTAAAAGAAAATAGTTTGGAAACATTGGCTAATTGTGAAAACTGATTGGCCAAAACCTGATCAAATAAGGTTAAATATCCTTTCAGCTGACGTGACTGTGCCACTTGTATCGGAGCAGAGTCATCTTCGATTTTATCGTCGCCAATGCCATATTGTTGCGGAAATGTATTTTGGATAGAATAATAGCTGTTAATGTCTCTAAAACTGCTTTTAGGCAGTTTGATTGCAGGTTTATTGTTTAAGCTTATGGCAGTTTCCTGATATTTGACGAGATTAATTTGCAACGGACTTATAGCATCAACCAATACTTCTTTTCCATTAGAAATTAATTGTAATTTTTTCTCACCATAAGAAGCGAGAACATCGATAGAAACTATTTGACTTATTGTAGACTGCAGCGCTTGAACAAGATTTTTGTTCTGATAAAGTTGCAATCCAGAAACCGAAACGACATCTGTTACAGATTCAATCACAGGAATTAAATCAATGGCTTTCAAGATATCTTTTTTATTTGATAAAGATTCATTTAAAATCCAGCCATTTTTTAGATAAGGACCATCATATATTTCGGCAGCATTATATCCGTCTTCTTTTAAAGCGTCATAATTTATCTGAACTATTTTCGGAAAAATATAAGTGCGGAGCTTGTCTTGCAGTTCTAATAAAACGGCATGTTCATCGGCATTTTTTTCGATTTCGATTTTTCCGCCAATCCAGCAAGTTTGGGGTTGGAGCGCAATTGGCATATTAAAAAGTTCGCCAATATTGCGGCTTTGATTTAGATAATAAAATACCGATTTGCAGATTGTATTGCGTTGAATGCTATCGGTAATATCTGGATTTATATACAGATAAACTTGATATATTCTATTAAACGGAAGAGTATTTCCATTGTAAGCTGTTATGACAGCATTATACACCTCATCGATACCATCTACAATATATTTTATGTAATCATCAATAGTATAAGGTGAAGTCGTTAGGATTTTATACGGCAGATAAAACTGATTTTCTATTTCCATTTTCCCTGTAGAGTCTGTCAAAATATCGGGAATAGAAAAATCGGTGCAATAGCCTAATTCTGTAAGCGCATAACAAACCTGATCTAGAATGGTCATTCCGGGATCACTCGGGTTAAAGTTCGTCCATTCGTTACCAATATGATTTTGGATATAATCAATAGCCTCGTCTTTCAGGAAATTAAAATCCTGATAAGGCGGAAGCTGTGTTTTTGTTATTTGATTATTTGTATCCATTTAGTTTAGAAATGAAATATTATGATTGGGCGCAGAAACCAAAAGTGTTGCGGGACCGTAAGGCATTAAGGTTTTTTTATCGCTTTTTAAATTGGTTTGCATTCCTGTAACAGGATCGATATAATAGCTTGAAAAGGATACGTTTTCTACAGAAAGAATACCTTTTATATTTTGAATAAATGTGCTCACTTTGGCATCAATAAGCGGTTTGCCAATTTCTATTTGAGAAGGGCAATTGGAAATCCATGGCGACAGATATTTCTTTAGCGCCAGATTGACCTCTTTATTAATTAAAGTCACCTGATAGTTTGGATCGACTATAATTGAGATATTAATACAAACATATTCCAGATTAAAATTGGAAACATTTAAGTTGATAAATGGCGACGAATTGGCGTTTAAATAGTGCTGTATTTGAATTTCAAGAGCATTTGTCACTAAAGGAATAAAAGCGTTTGAATCATTATCTGACGCAATTTTTTTGACCAAATACACATTGGTGCTGTTGTCGCTTTTTTTAGTTACCACTTTTGAATAATAAACTTCATCAAATTTCTCAGCAATTAGTGTGTAGTAATCTGTTAATGTGCTAGCTCTGTTTTTGGTTTTAATGCTATTGCTTACTCTTCTGTTTCGGTCGGTTTTGTCTTCTGCGGCTTTTCCTCCAAAAGAGGCAAAAGGCTGAGTGATTGTTCCTATTTCTGGAATTTTGTTTTCTGGTTTTGTGATTGTATTGGCATCAATATGTGGACTTTGTGTATCGGTCAAAAAGGTAGTTCCTGTTCTTTGCACGTTAAAACCGTTGGTTTGCATAAAAGTGGTTTTAGAAAAAGAAGCAAGGTTTCCAATAGCCGCAATAGAAATCCAGTTTTTGGTTCCAGGCATTATGGTATTATCATTGTTGCAATCTGCGGGAATTGGTATTTCTACAATTCCAGAACATCTAAATTGGCTGGTCTGATCAGACAAGGGCTGAATGTTTTTCCAACCTGAATCGCTTAAATAATAATATGAAATACTATTCTGATTGGTAAGCGCAGTCGAATTTCTGGCCAATTCAAAATAGAGATTCAACGTGCTGTTGCAGATAAGATTATCCAGTTCTATAAACAATGCTCCGTTATAATTGAAAGACGGGTAGAGCGGAAAACCTTTTACAGCACCATTCTCAGAACTTCCTACGATTTCTGTACTGAATAGATTAGTTTCGGTTTTATCTGCCGTAGCACTATCAAATACAGTGTAATTTGTAAATGGAGCATAAATAAAATACTGCAACGGATAATCGCCTGCTGTGCCATCAAGTTTGTAGGTGACACTAGCGTTATAAATAGCTGAAAAACCTTGTATTTTTGGAACAAACGGAACATTGGCTGCAGCAATAAAATCGGTTACTTCTTTGTCTTTTGCCATTGCAAGCTTATTGCCGTTTTGCAGAGCAATGCTAGCCACAACGTTTGCATACAATTCTGAACCAAAACCATATTCTGGACTAGACAAAGTCATTTTTATAAATCCAGATGAACTTTCTTCTGTAAATTTTAAAACCTCTTTCTGAATGTTTGGGTCCGGTTTCCAGATTTTAGGAATTTTTGGAGACGCAATAGTATTCAGAGTCGAATCGGGTTTGCAATACAGATAATAACTGCTAGATGCATTGAGAATAGGCTGGCTAGGATCTCCAGTTTCAAGATCAAACAGATAAAGAGGTTTAGGGATAAGATCTTTGGGAACAAATACTTTATCAACTTCACTGCTGGTAATTTTGCTCATTTTGACACTTTGCCAAGATTTGTTCTGCATAATATTAAAATCAATCATAAAACTGGCATTCGAAAATTCAGGAACAATTATTTTCTCTTCTTCTTTTGGAAAAAAAATGTGTTTGATTCCCTCTTCGATTTCCTCAATAAGCGACGGTTTTTTTGGAGGAGGATTTAAATAAAGGTTGTATTCCTTGTAATACACTGAAAAATCATTAGGTCTTTTATCCCAATCTATTTCTACAATAAAACTATTAAGCGGTTTGCTTAAGATTTCATTGTTTCCGATAATAAAATTGGCGTTTACCAACGGAATTGGTCCAAAAGGAGGAAATGGATTTTTGGTGCTTAATTCTCCAAAATCATTGTACAATTGAAATGTTTTTACCCCTGTTACTTTTAAGGCAATAGTGATAGAAGTAACTTTAGGTGGATTCTGTGGATTAGGAACGTTTTGAAACAAAACCTTCATCATTGGCCAATCGCTTTTGAGTCCGTCTGGATTAACCAAGAAAGGTTCGATTGCAGCGACAGTAGCGTCAAGATTGATAACAATGGTAACGATATTCTGTCTTGTTGCGTCGATTGCAAAATTTGATGGAACCAAATCCAATTTTAGCCAATCTTTTTGAGTACTTAGAAAATAATTGGCTTTTTGAAGAATTTGTAAATCTATCGGCGAATCAAATTCTAGTGTTAAGGTTATCTTTCTTTTTCCTTCACGCAATAATAGCATTGGCGAAGCAAACCCAATTCCAATTAAAGAAGGGTTTAGCGAAAGATCATCTGTACCAAAAGTTTCCCAGCTGATTGCTTTATTTTCTGCATCTAATTGAATTTCTGTAGGCTTAACAATGGTTTGTAAATTGTAAGACGCATTGTTTTTATCCTGGTAAGAAAGCTTGTGTACGCTTGCAATTGTAGCAGGATTGAGATTTACATTTTTCTGGTTAGCAAACAAAATTGGATTCTTCTGCGCATCGACTCCTGCATTAAACAAAGTTCCTGCTGGCAATGTATAAACCGAAGTTGGTTTTGTGAGTGTGGCGCATAAAAATGTCTGATCTGCTACAGCAGGCAGTTTGGTTTGCTTTAGAATATCTTTATAATAAAAATCAAGATGTTTTTCTGAAAGACCATTCAGTTGGTTTTGCTGGAGTTTTAGAATATTGACAAAAGAGCGCAAAAGAACGGTATCTGGAAATTGTCCTTTTTTGAGGTTTAGTTTCTTGAATTCTTTTGCCGCATGATGAATTATGGTTTCTAAAAACTGAAACAATCTATCGCCAATTTTGGTTAGAATATCTAGACTGAATGAAGTTATAGAACCTCTTTCCTGCAGAATGGGATGTTCTGTTTCAAAACCAAAAACCTGCCAGAATGGTATTTTGTCTTTATTGATGTACCAGATATTTTTGTCAAAAGAACTAAACTCTTGAAGCGGGGCAGGAACAATAAACAAACCCTCAACAGACAATCTATACAAGTATTCTCTAAACGACTGAATTGCCCAAAAATCTATGCTTAATGTTGCTTTTGCTTCTTGTAGAATATAGGTTTTAAGATCGTAGATTTCGCTATTTCGCAGCATATAATGCGTCCAGCGTTCTATAATCTTGTAAATAGCTGTAATACGGTCAAATAAAGTGTTTAAAGCATTTGAGTGCGGAACTCCGCCATTTTCTTTCTGAACTAATCGCTGAATTTCGGTACAGCTGTTTTTATAATCAGTATACAGTTTTTTGTAATTTGTTTTTGAAATGGAAGCCATTAGAAAAACCGGATCTTTTAGCAAAAACGGACTCCAGTTTCCTTCGATAGTATTGCTGTCATTATAGAAATTGATCAATTTGCTAAATTCTGTCAAAAAGTACAGCCAGTCTTGCTCGGTTCTTCCGTCTATTAAATACGGATTTGGAACGAGTGCTTCGTTCAGAGAATTTATAGCGCTATTTTGATCAACTAAAATCATTTTTTCTTATCTAGGTTTGTTCCTTCTTTTACATAAAATGGGAACACATAGTTGTGTCTTGTATTGGTTTTTGAATAGACGTAGCTAATCAATATTTCGATTTTTCCGTTTACAATATCTGTTGATGCCACTCGAACATCTTGCACCAATATTCTTGGTTCATAGCGCAATAAGGCAAACTTGATGGTTTCTATAATTTCGCCTTTAAGCGTGCTGTCAATCTTTTTAAACATAAACTGCTGTATTCCTGAACCGAATTCAGATTCCAGAGTACGCTCGCCTTTACGGGTGTTTAGAATGATATTAATAGATTCATTAATATTTGCCTCATTTGCAGATAAATTCAGCTGATGATTATCTGCAGAGAAGGAAACAGGAAACGCCCATCCTGAACCTAAAAAGGCAGTGTCATTATGTGCTATATTATCCACCGATCATGACATTAAATGCTCCCAGCATAATGGATCCTCCGTGAGCAGTTTGATCTCCCATTCTTGCGGCAGGCATACCGCATATCATAACTGTCGCAGATCCTTTTATAATTGAATCTGGTGGCCCTACACAAACCAGCATATCGCCAACTTTGGCTGCTGGTAATCCGCCTATTAAAACGGTTGGTGCACATGGTCCTACAATGGGTCCGCCCACATGCGGAATTGGCGGCAATCCCGGTGTAACCATCGGACATTGGTGAAAATCTGTAAGTCTTGCTGCTGGTGGCATAGTGTTTTTCTTTTAGTTTATAGTTTGTTGTTTTTGTTTAATGGGTTCATAGTTTCTTTTTTAATTATCATTGGAGACTAACTATCAACCAACAACTATCAACCGTCAACCAATTAATTAATCATTACCATTGCGCCTTTTAAAGTCAATTGCATTCCTCCTGAGACTTGTGCCATTTGTCCGCCTTGTGCGCTGTATTGCATATCTGCGTTTTCTTTGATGTTTAGGCCTTTTATTGCGACATCTCCGCCGCTTGATTGTATGTTGACACCTTGATTACCTTTGATGGTAACATTTTGATCGGCTGAGATGTTGATGTTTTTCTGACTTGATAAATCAATTCCACTGCTAGACATTACGATACTGTTATTGTTTTCGTCCTGAATGGTAATCTTCTTGTCTTTATCGCTTATGATGATAGTATTTTTATTAGGAGTAGCAACAGTCCATACTTTATTTTCATCATCAAATTGCACTGATATTCCCGATTTGGAAACAATAGCTTTTATTGAGTTCTTCTGATTCGGATCTAAACCTGCAAAAGGTTTTATGCTTGTACTGCTATAAACGCTTCCGAGAATTATAGGATAGCGTGGGTCTTCGTTTATAAAACCAAGAATAACTTCATCTCCAACTTCGGGCATGAAAAAAGCTCCAGCTCCGCTTGTGGAATAAAAATTGGTAAGACGCGCCCAGATTCCTTGACCTTTAGGATCCAATAACGGAACATCGACCAAAACTCGGTATTGAGAATCGGGATCTTCATACATCTGTTTTACTGTTGCGTTAAAGAGACCTTTTGCTCCCGGAACAAGACCAGAAGCGGGTGGTGCCATAACATCTGGTTCTTCGGTAAACCATAAAGGAGAAAGTCCTAGCGCTACTGCAGTAACCCAGTTTCCTTGAGACAAATCGTGTGTAACACCGCCAATTAGATAATCGCCGTTAAAGCGATCTCCAAGACCGGCGAAGGTCATATATTTTCCAGGATCAACTAAGTTTGTGCCTTGAAATTTAGCTTCACCCATTATTTTAGAATATTCACTTTTAATTATCTGCGCTTTTGACCAATTGGTTAAATCGGCAGTTTCTAATGGGGCAGAAGTCTGCAATTGATACGTAGAAAGTCCAACAACATCGGATAGTTTTTTTGTAGTTAAATTTCCAGCTCCTGAAACATTTGGTGCAGCATTGCCCGTTGAAACAGCTTGGGTTTTAAAATCCCAGCTATTAGCAGCTACGTTTCCTAGTTGTGTTACGGCATTTAGTTTAGCATTAAACTCAAGCAGCGTATCACCATAAGTTACCGTAAGCACCGATGTAGTAGTTTTATCAGGAGGAAATACAGAAATTTTTCCATTTAAAGTCGTTACGATTAATCCATTTGCTTCGGCAAGAGCCAAAAGATAATCCCAATCTGTAACATAAAATTGCACTTGTTCTGGCCAAGTTGTGCTTGTAGCAGTAACATCTGCACTTAATCCCGAATAGTTTCCTATTAGAGATGACATAATATCGCTGTCTTTTTGTTTGGAATGAGTAAGGCTTTTTCGACCCACAATCATTTTTATGGCATTATCTCGGCATTCTACTTCTAAAGCCGATCCTACAAGGCTGTCAACTCGAATGGTTTGGCTCATAATTAAACCAGTGAAAATAACCGTATTAGTATTGTCATATCCTGCTTCAATACTGACTGTTGCGCCTGGAACGAAAGTAGCCGAAGAACTGGCATCAAATTGACCTGTATTGGGTTCTCCGTCTAGAATTGTAATTTTTGCAGAAGCAATTCGGTTTACTCTTTTTTCAATATGAACAGAAAGCACACTTAGTTCATCGGCTATTGGTGAACCGTTAACTTTCACAACAAATGTTGCGATTCCGCCACTTTTTATTTCGCTTGAAGCACTCATTAATTGGAAGGGATTATAGGTGGAAAAATTAATTTATCGATTCCCTTAAGGTTTCGAAATTTGTTTAGCTTGTTATAAGCGGCAACTTTTATATAGTACGAATCGTCATTCCATACTTTTTGGCACAGTTGCGGTAAAGACATTCCTTCAGAAACGCTTACAATGTGAGTAAGATCTGGAGATTCTGGAGCATCTGTTCTAGTTACTGTTTTTGGAGAAATGTAACGGCTGAATGACAAAGATATCTTAGCTCTCAGTGGACTTCCATCTGGTTTGAATAATGTGTAAGAGATGTCAATAGAATCAAGAACTCCGTTAAACGTGATGTTTTGTCCCCATTGCACTTTTACAAAATTAGGACGATGTATTTTACCATTATAGGTATAAATAATCGTTTCTAAAGCTGTTATTTCTTTGGACATATCAATACGTTTGGCATCTATGATTCCGGTACAGTCTATTACCATTTCAAAACTCAGTTTATCGCTTGGAGTGCTTTTATATTTTTGAGAAGCAGAACTTGTTGCTGGAGCCTGCTGTTCGTTATATTCGATGCTTTTTTGTATTTTGATATTATCAGGATTAATCATGAAAGCATAAGGATTTCCGGAGAATTTATTTTGAAATTCTTCGTCTGTATATCCCGTAATTTTCATTAATTCTAAACTTGCCATTGGTTTGTTATTTTAAGTTTAATTTTTTTTTAAGCCTGTTAAGTTTGTTCGTGAAATATTTTCTCTCGCAGATCATGCAGATTTTTTTAATCACTTTTATTTGTGGTCCGAATTATTTCACGCAGATTTAAAATGGATTTGAGCAGATTTCTTGTTTTTAATCTTTTTAATCCTTTATCCCGATAGCTATCGGGAGTGGCTTTACCGTTTATAGCTATTCTCCTGATTTTTTTCTGCTATTAATCTTTTACATTCTTCCAGAAGCTGTTTTCTCAAGATGGACATTTCTCTTTCTTTGGTCAGAGCCGAATTTTTCGCATTTGTCGTTACGATTTCTGTTTTGATAATGAGTTCTCTTATTTCGATTGGCATAATGGTTTATGTAAAAAGTTTATCAAATTTGGTATCCTTAGAAATGTCAAAATAGGTGTAAGCCAGTTCAATAGATTCTATCGCAATATTGCTTTCTTGAGAGTTTAGGTCAGAAACGGAATATTTTACAGGATAGGCATTATTAAAAGTCCATTGCATGCAAACTACACCCGAGGCATTAAGCAATTTTAAGATCACGTTTTTGGGCTGTATGGGGTTTGATAATCCTTGATCAATGCAGTTGGCACACCAATTGACCAATTGAGATCCTGCGGGCACCATGGCTCTTTTAAGCACCAAGTTCTGACTGCTAGAAATGGTTGGGAGGCGATATTTAAATCTATTCTCGCCTCCGCAAACAATTTCTTCTACGCTTAGTTCTTTAGAAATTCCAGATACCTCTTTGAAAGCCGCATCTACACCCGCAAAAGAGAGTGTAAAATAAAAGCTTACAGGATAATCATTACTTACCGCCATTTTTTATGATCAGTTGTTCGTGTGCAATTTCTATGGTGTCTACTGCAACTTCGTTACCGTCAGATTTTAAATCGGTGCTGGTAATTTTGGTTGGCCAAGCGTTGTTTAAAGTCCATTGCATGGTTACACCGCCTTTTTCGTCCAACAATTTTATCAGAACAGTTCTTCTTTTAATCGTGTTCATTACAACCTGCTGATGCCAATCCCAAAAAGTGTTATCGTTTACAAAGATTCCTCTCTTCATGGTTACGTTACCGTATTTGGTAATGCCAGGCATTTTTTCTACAGAAAAAAGCGGACTGTTACTTTTGCGATATTCTATAATTTGATTTTCGACATCCATTCCTGTAACTTCCTGAAAAGCTACTTTTGTCAATTCTGTTCCAAGATCTACTTCGAATCTAAACTTTGGCATGGGCCATGTTGCGCCTTGTGCGCTTCCGTCATCTGTTGCCATATTATTTTATTTTTATATTTAAAAAAATTACTTTATTAATCAGGGCGTTTATTCTATTAACTAGAAGTTGCCATTTGCTGTTGAAATGTCAGAACGATAAATTCGGCAGGGTGAACAACAGCAACTTTTACAGTTATATTCATAAAACCATTCAAGAGGTCATCTGCAGTCATTGTCGAACCTAATCCGCAGGCAACAGAGAAAGCTTCAGAAGCACTCGCTCCCTGCAAACCTCCTTGTTTCCAGATCGAACTAAGAAAACTGCTGATCATTGAGATTACAGCTTCCCAAGTGTTTTTATCATTAGGTTGGAATACATAAGCCTGAGCTGCCAGCTTACAAGATTGCTCTAAGAAAATCATGGTTCTTCTTACTGGTATGTATCGCCAGTCTTGACTGTTTCCGTCTAATGTTCTTGATCCCCAGATTAGAATTCCTAAACCATTAAATGTTCGAATCGCATTGATCGATTTACCCGAAACAGCATCAACGTTTAAATTGGCTTGCTGACTTTCAGAAAGTGAAATCGGCAATGATGCCGCGCCTACAATAGAAGTGTTTGCAGGAGCTTCCCACGGACCAACAGCGTTATCTACAGTAGTAATAACTCCTGCCATAGCTCCACTTGGAGGAAGAATATTGGCATCGGTCAAAATATGCTTGATCATCAAAGAATACGTCTGACTTGCAATAAGCAATGCATTGTTGTTTTGCGTAACAGTCAAAGTGCTTGACGGATTCTGAATATTGGCAATAATTGTTGCAACTGCTGGATTAGGAGCACTTGGCGGATTAAGAATTGCTTCTAGCTGTTTTAAATCTCCACCAAATAAATTAGTATAGTCAATATCAGAATTTTGCATTATGGTAGTTCCTATAAAAGGATAATAGGCCATTCCGTAATTCAATCCAACAGAACCTGTACTCATTCTGAAATTTGTAATATCTTCAGTATACAAGATAGGATCAGGAGCATCACCGCCAATAATGTCAAACAAGCACATTGCAGTCTGCATTTGCGTAGCCTGAAGCAGCATGGATTGCATTAGAGTTCCGTTGTTTTCTACGCTTAACAAAGTAGCTTCTGGACAAATGTACATGGTTGGCTCTTGCTCGTTTAGTAATAGAGAAAGACCTTTTGTCAAATCATTCAACTGTACATTTGGGTTTACAACCGGAATGCCTGGAGTTCCAGGTTTTTGTGACGCGGGGCCATAAGAACCGACAGAAACGATATAAGCATCTCCACCGCCATTTTCATAAAAAAGCCTTACGCTATTGTATAAATAATAAACGGTGTTCGGATCTGGAACAATAGAATAGTATGTTCCTGCAATCAGCATGTAGTCTCCCTTTAGGGGCTGACTCTTTTCTGCTACCAGATAGTATTCAGGATTATACTGTTTGGCCGGACTTGCAGGTGCAGGTGGATCTGGCAAACAGAAAAAAGCCTGAAAATCAGCAAATGACGTGATTTTTACTGGCACATTCGTATACGATTTTCCTTCGTATACGGCCTGTGGTGTGTACCCTATAAATGCTGGTATAGCCGTAGCAACTCCAACAACAGAATTGGGAAAAGCATTTAATTCTTGAATGTAAACACCAGGAGTTTGAATGGTAGATAAATTCATTGATTTTAGTTTTTAATGTTCATTTTTAATAGTTTTTTATAAATAGATATACATTGGTGATGCGACCTCATTCTGGTCGCTATTCTCGATTATTCCTACTCTTGATACATCTGGACACGGAAGTCCTTTTATGATTACTTTGGGTTTGGTATTGTTTTGATTTGCCGACGCTGAACTGCTGATTAAATCAAATTTATATTTGGGTTTTTCGCTAAGTGTGATATAGGTTTTATTGGAAGTAAACAATAATGCCGATTCTCCTGTTTGAATGGTTACTTTTTGAGGCCCATCAAATTGTATGTTTTCTTTTTCTGTAATCGAAGGATTATTGAGATGTAGGGCATTTTTATTGATAAAATAATATTGCCATTGCGTTGCTCTTGCTGTAAAGTTTATTTCGAAAAGCGGAGCGTTATCTGTATTTTGATTTTTTAGAATATCTTCAAAATAAATTTTTAAATGCCCAAAATGAGACGATACAGGTTTATTTTCTAAAGTTTGGTTGAGTACAATCTTACCATTATTATTTAGATTTTTAGGATCCTGACTAGAGTAGGCAATAGCTCCAATCCAATTGATAGGTAATGTGGTAAAGAGAATGAAATTTGGATTGCTGCATTTGATATCAAATTCAAAATAATTTTGCTGCGTTGTCGTAGAAATATAATTTAATAAGTCTGACAAGGAAGATTTTGTATTAGAATATAAATCAAATCCGTTGGAGACAGCATTTATTTTAAATCCGAATTTCTTTAATGTTTTATCCGTTTTATGATTTGGAATAAAGTGAAGGCAATTGCATTTTCCGTTATCAAAAAAAGTATGATAGGCCGCAATACCAAAAATCTTTATGTAATTACTCTGTATCATTTGACAATGTTATTACTGGTGTTTTTTACAGACGGTATAATTTCCATAGTTTCGTGTGCTTGAACTTTTATCAGTTTCATTTTATAAATAATCGAAGGCTGATATTTTGCTGCCATCGCGGTCCATAAACTGTGCATCTGATGATAAGAAATCTTTTCGTACTCAAATTCTAACCTGCTCAATCCGTCTGGAATAGAAGAGGAGGACGAAGCATCGATATAATTGTTAATCTGAAAGAAGACAATTATGGCGTCTAGAAATTTTAAAGATTCGGTATAATCTTCAAAATTACTGCTGATTAGCAAGTCTATATTGTATCTTTCTGTTGGATTGAAATTGGAATAGTTGCCGCTTTCTAATTTCTGATTTCTGATATAAAAAGGCTGATTGGTTTCTTTTTCGATATTTATAAGAGATAAAACCACTTTGTTCTGATTTGCTTTTGGCAAAGTGCCACTTGGCTCAATGAGATAATTCAAGACAGTTTTGTCTTCGGTCAAACCAAAACGGTTTTTTAAAAACTGTCCTAATAGTTTATTTGTAAACTGAAGTGATTGATGTATCATCGTCTTTAGCCTTTAAATTAATTTAACAGAAATGCTACTGAATTAATTTGTTTTACCTTATTGTAAAAGTAGCTGAGAATTAGAATTGTACGAAGAATTTGTAATGTACTTTTCGTAGACAAAACCAAAAGATATTTTGTGCTTTTGTAGACATAACATAGACAAAATGCATATTTCGCCGACGAAATGCATTTTGTCTATTTTTTACGTATACAATAATGTGTTCTTGCCTTTCGGCTAAAGGACGAAATCACAAAAGAGACTCCGCTATTAGAATCTTCAATTTTTTATTTTGCATGCGATTTTTCCTTTGTCGAAAAGACAAATGCTGAGGTTGGTTTGCAGATTTTTTTGTGAGGATAAACTTTTGTCTATTCTTTAGGAAACGGTTCTTAAGTAAGAAATGATATCGTCTTCTTTTTTTAGCGTTAGTTTCTTTTTAAGACGATATTTATGGGTGCGAACACTTTCCTGATTAATGCCAAGAAGATTGGTAATGTCGTTGTTGCTCATATTCATTTTAATGTAGCAGCAGTATTTTAAATCTCTAGAGCTTAAAGAAGGATGTTTTTTGGCAAGAGCCAGAAGAAAATTTGGATTGGATTGTTCAAAATAGATTTTGAAATCATCCCAAAGTTTATTGTCGTTTGCAACAGTTTTGATCGAATTTACGATTGACATCAATTCAATTCTTGTTACATCGTCAACATTAGGATAGAGATAAGAAATACGTTCTTTTATCTTTAAGAGAACTTCAACTTTTTGATCCAGTTCCATTACATAATGGCTTAATTTATCGGGATCATTTTTTTGAAGTGCTGCTTCTGTAAATGATGCGGCGGGTTTGCATTGAGGCTCTTTTTTTAGAAGAAAGATAGAACGTATTCTATAAATTAAAAAATCGGTATTTTTAATTTGATTATAAGGATAGGTAAAGACTATGTTTTGCTTTGTCCAGCATAAGGATTCGCATTCATAATTTTGAGTCAGATATAAAATTGGGATATCCCTTTTATCAGAACCGAAATTGGCATCATTTAACACAAGCTGGTTTTGTTTGAAACCTAAAATTACTAAATCAGGATTCAGGGAGTTTATAGTATTCTTCAAATCTACTCCTCTCGAAACAGATACTGTAGAAAATGCATAATCAGATACTATAGATATTGCATTTAATATCATAGTCAGTATTGTGATATCCTCACATCCAATTACTATAGATTTTTTTTCGAGCATTTTTGGGGTGCTATTTGTTGCTTCTTTGAATACGGCATTATTTCTAATGCTGCATTTGAAATGAAAAATAAATAATAACTTTTTCCTTAAATTATAAAACCGACTTTTAAACAAAACCTATTTTTAATTATTTAAAAGGCTTTATAACTTGATTTCAGATAGAATTAAAGGAGGCTTGTAATAAGGAGTGTAAATTTATTTAATCTATAGGAATATTACTATAAGTAGTATTACGTGTTTTTGTATTTGTTGTGTTAATTAACATTTTTAAGACTCAATGTTTCAAAAATGCATAAAAAGGACTTTCAAAAATGTCTAATGCATTTTTGATATGTCCAAATTGTAGAAAAAGTCTAATTAGTTTTAGGCTGCGCCTTTATGATATTTCTTTTTGTATTCCATTGGCGGAATTCCAGTGATTTTTTTGAAAGCATCTCGAAAGGCTTTCACATCAGAATAGCCAACTTCGTACATCACTTCATTTACAGTTTTACGATCTGTCTCAAAAGCTTTTTTGGCAGCTTCGATTTTTACTCTCTGAAGATATTCACTTGGAGTATTTCCTGTTGCTTTTATAAATCTTCGGTCAAAATTCCTTCTGCTTACATTAAGTTTAGTAGAAAGATCGCTCATCGATAATTTTTCTCCTAAATTTTGCTCTATGTAAGATTGTGCAAGAAGCACCATTTCGTCTTCATGTTTCTTCTGCCCCGAAAAGATAATAAACTGCGATTGTGTGCTTCGGTTCATTTCAATCTGAAATACCTTTGCGCAATAAACCGCTGTAGCTCTACCGTAATATTTTTCGATTAAGTAAATCATTAAATTTAGAAAAGAATACGCTCCGCCATTGGTGTAAATTCCGTTTTCATCTGTAATCAATTCGTCAATTCTAAGATTTATTTTTGGAAACATTTTGCTGAAATTTTCCTTGACAGACCAGTGGGTAGAACAGCTTTTTCCGTCAAGAAGTCCCGATGCGGCAAGCATAAACGCACCCGTACAGATAGTGGCTATTTCGGCTCCTTTTTTATATTGCTTTTGTAGCCAATGCACCAATTCATCATTATGCTTAAGAGCAAGATTATAATTATGGTTTAATGAAGGAATAATGATGAGGTCGGTTTTATGGACCTGAGAAATATGAAGATGAGGTTTTACTTCGAAAATTCCTTGATTGAATTCTACTTTTTCAGAAATTCCAGCAAGTTGGATATGAAACAATTCCTTTTTGCCATTTGCTCTATAAAAGGTATTTGCTTTTGTAAAGATTTCGTATGCGCCAGATATGCTTGAAAGATTATTGTCTCCTTCAGGAACTATGATGGTAAGCTGTTTCATTTTCTTTTTTTATATAAAGGTACTAAAAGTTGCTGTCCAAATACACCATTGAGAATGTCTGGTTTTCACATCAAACAATTTAGAATTTGCTTTTAAATTTACTCTAAACAATTGTCTAACATTATAAGCAAATCAATATCATGGCAAAAATGACAGTAATCTACAAAACGCCAAAAGACATCAACTCTTTCGAAAAACATTATTATGGTGTACACATTCCATTAGCAAAAAAACTTCCAGGATTAATAAAATATGAAGTAAGCAATGGAGCAGTTCGATCAACAACAGAGCATTCAGATGTATATCTTGTAGCAAATTTATATTTTGTATCTATGGAAGCGATGATGGAATCTTTTAAGTCAGATATCGGACAACAATGTGCCGCTGACCGCAGAATCCTAGCCAGTGACGATGAGGTGCAGATTTATGTGTATGATGTGAAAAACACCTGATTTTTCATTGTTTCATTTTAACGGTTCAAGGTTCATTTTACTATTTCTGGTTTCAGATTATAATCTGAAACCATTTCCAGAGGTTCAGAAAGAAAGATTAAAGTTTTTCATTTTAATTTTAAGTATTCTTTTAATGCAGTTTTTCTATATGTAGACGAAGAACAGATTATTTTGAGTATTGCAATATGAACTTATAAGGTAAAATACAGTATTAATTTAAATACAAAACCTATGGCCGCTATTCCTGACGAATTGTACAATGTTAAATTTGCAGCGTATTTTGATTCGATGAAAGAATTGTATATACTAGATCAAAAATTTAAAGTGATGTGTGATGCTTATTGCGCAAGTACGGCTAAAACGGAGCTTTATAAGGATAGAAGCGAAAAAAATTTCCGACGTAGAATGAAATTTGAAAATCTGTCAAGGGAATTAGAAGAAGAAATTCTATTCTATATCATGCGAAATAGGTAATTTTTCAATATTGCCTGAAAATTAATCTTCATCTTTTGAAAGCCCAACTTGCGATACAGCTTTCCATTGTTCCATTTTTTCAGCTTTAGTTAAACCTGCATTTAGTCCGCTTGTGGAAGGCAGGATTGTGTAAATAATTCCTTCTTGCGGTATAGTATGTTTGTGAAAGTATTTTGCAGCAGCTTTGCTTTCAAAAAAAACATGCTTGATATTCGGAAATTGTTTGTGCAGATTCTCAAAATCATTAAGAGTTTCTTCTGTTATTTTAGCGTCGCTGCTTCCTTCTCTTTTGCAGCTTTTAAGGACATTCCATAGACCAATATTGTATTTTGCCACTAACGCTTTTCGATCTTCATAAGAAGTGCTGAATTCTTCGTCAAAAATAGCAAACAGAATTTTCCAGAAAAGATTGCCTTTGTTCGCATAGTATTGCTGCTTCGCAATAGACTGTTCGCCCGCCATAGTTCCCATAATTAGAATAATTGTGGAATTATCTATTAAGGGTTGAAGGGCTTTTTTTAGCATTGGTTTTTTCTGATTTTCGTTGATTTGTAAAATTAGCGATAAAGATTTGAAATGAGAAGAAGACTTAAAAATCAATAAATGTCTTTAACTTGTATTAGATTTTGCTTTAAAAGAAAAAACTTTTAGATATTTACGCCTTAAAAGAAACTAATGTGGTTCAAAATCAGTCCCGAAAGCTTTCAGGATTGCGCTGCGCTAATTAAGAACATTTTGCGGAGCAGGGGGGGATGAAATAAAAGAACAAAAAGTAAAAAATAATGAAACAAAAATTAAAAAAAGAATTTTATAAAACGATTGGATTTGCAGTGTTTATATTTGTATTGACATTTTTCTTTTTTAAAGAATATGTTCTCCAATCTTCTTCAATTTTAGGAAGTCTTTTTTCTAGTATTATAGGTGTGCTTTTAACTTTTGGCCTTACATGGTTCTTAAAAAATAGATCCCTCTTTCAAATGCTAATTGTTATCCTGATTTATATTATTTTTATTGTGGTCTTTGCTTACTCCCAAAAAAACAATTCAATAACGGATAGCCCTGTTAGTAAAACAAATATAAATTCTGTTTGTGGTAACTGGGTTACAAAGGAAAATGACTTAATTCTTAAACTGAATATTAGCGGTAAGGCAATGAAAATGAATTTTTATCCTAATAATAAGCAATTGTTTTTTGAGTATGAAATGAACGATAATGTAATTGATTTTTTTAATGATGATGATGTATCTAATTTTCAATGGAAAATTTTAAAGCTAACAAGTGATTCATTAGTTATACTTGAAAAAAAACAGATTTTAAAATTCAAAAAGGAAAAATAAGAGCAGCGTACAAAGCTCCCCGCTTTCCGAAGAGTTGCATATGAAAAGCTGCACAATCCCGAAAGCATTCGTGGTCTGTTTTTCGTGATAATCTTTATTAATAGTTTTAGAATAAAGTCAGAGACTTTTAGAAGAGAACGATTTAATGAATTGCTGTATAAAAAAGCGCAAAGTCGGAGACATTTGCGCAGCGCTAACGAAGAGAACACTTTGCGGAGCGTGGAGGCTGGTCAAATAAGAAAAATGAAAAAAAATAAAATCGAAACTGGATCAATAATTAAGATTCCTTTAGAACATAATTTTGGTTATGTGTTAGCTAAGTTTATTAACTTAAATGAAATTAAAAAAGATATTGGATATAATGAATTTATTTATGTTTATGATAGAATTTTTAGAGATGAAGATATTGTAGTAAATAATATAGATGATAATGATTTACTGCTTGGAGGCATTTATGTCCTTAATATATACCCAGCATTAAAAAATAAAACATGGGAAGTATTAGGACATTTGAAACCTAAGAAAATAGAGTTAACAATTCCTGATTTTAAGGACTTTGGTCCTGTGTTTACTACATATGAAAAAAACGCTAAAATTTGGTATTATATCCATAATGCAGAAGTGAATAACAGGGTTGTTGTTGATTATGAAAAAGTAAAACATTTAGAGAAATTTATTTACCGAGCATATGGTTCAATAGCCACACGTTTAACTATGGAAGTTATTAGACAGCAAGGCAATAACATCGAGGAATTTTATAGACTTGATAATCACGATGATTTAATTTCATACTATAATACTATTTATACTCCGATTTATTCTAGTATTCCAAAAGAAATAAGAGGAAAAGCTATTATTTAGGGTAATGTATCAGATGTGTTGATGCATAATTACTGCGTCGAACATCTACTGATTATCAAATGATTTATATTAATATCGCATAAAAATTAGAACAGCCCCGCTCTCCGAAGGGTTCTATATGAAAAGATGCACAAATGTCCCTGAGCGTAAAGTCAGTCCCGAAGGCTTTCGGAATTGCGTAGCAATAACGAGGAGAACACTTTGCGTAGCTGGAGTTCTTGAACTAAAAAAAACTGCACTATCCTGAAAGTTTTCGAGATTGTGCAGTTTTACGGGCTATAAAAGGGTGATTAAAACTCGTTTTAAATTACAGAACAAGCGCTTTTATTTTCTTTTACCAAAGGCTTAAGGCCAAGATTTTGAAACATCTGCATATCTTCAGACAATCCTGGATTTGGTGTTACCAATAAAGTTTCGCGTTCTCCTGTAAAAATAGAATTGGCACCTGCCATAAAACACCAAGCTTGTTCTTCTTCGGTCATTTCGATGCGTCCGGCACTTAAACGAACAATTGATGCAGGCATAACAATACGCGCTGTAGCTATCATTCGAACCATATCCCAAATAGGCACTTTCGGATTATTTTCTAGTGGAGTTCCTTTTACTCTTGCCAAGGCATTTACAGGAACAGATTCTGGATGAACAGGCATAGTTGCCAAAGTTAACAGCATAGAAACTCGATCAGCATTAGATTCTCCAAGACCAATGATTCCGCCTGAGCAAACCGTGATTCCCGCTTTTCTGACGTTATTGATAGTGTCAAGACGTTGGTCAAATTTACGCGTACTGATTATTTCATCATAATAAGTTTCAGAAGTATCCAAATTATGGTTGTAAGCATACAAACCTGCTTCTTGAAGACGTACCGCTTGTTCTTCGGTAAGCATTCCAAGTGTGCAGCAAACTTCTAAACCAAGATCGTTTACACCTTTTACCATCTCTATAACACGATCAAAATCTTTGTTATCGCGAACTTCTCGCCAAGCGGCAGCCATGCAAAAACGAGAAGAACCGCCGTCTTTTGCTTTTTGCGCATGCTCTAATACTTTTTCCGTCGGAAGAAGCGCCTGAACTTTAATATCGGTATGGTATCGCGCTGCTTGTCCGCAGTAAGAACAGTCTTCTGGACATCCGCCTGTTTTTATAGAAAGTAATGTGCTAACCTGTATTTCTGAAGGTTTATGAAACTCTCTATGTACAGTTGCTGCCTGATAAACCAATTCTAAAAGAGGCTGATCATAGATAGCTTGAATTTCTTCTTTTTTCCAGTCGTGTCTAATTTGAGTGTTCATTTATTTTGATATGCTTTTAATGATTTTTGGTCAAATGTATCATTTTACTGTATCATCAAAATGTACCACTTTTTATATTTTGGGTAGACCGGTTGAAATATCAAATTTTTTAAACAGGAAGATTTTTCTCAAAAGCAGAACCAAAAGAGAAAAAAGAATCGGTGCTTCCAACGCCTTCAATCTGATGCACTTGTTCGTATAGAATTTTACGAAGTTCTTCATTATTTGCTGCTACTATTTTTATGAATAAAGCATATTTTCCCGATACCCAATGGCATTCTATCACCTCTGGTATTTCCTTAAGTTTTTCAGCAATAGAGTAGGAAAAACGAGCCTCTTTAGTCACAATTCCTGTATAGGTAATGGTTTCAAAACCAAGCTCTTTTGGATTTAATTTTACAGAAAAACTATTAATTACTCCTGCTTCTTGCAATTTTTTAACTCTTAGATGCACCAGCGAATTGGAAATATTCAATTCTTTAGCCAAATCAGAAAATGGTATTCTTGCATTTTCGCTGAGTTTTTGTATGATTTCTCGATCTAAATAGTCAGTATTTTCATTCTTCTTGACCTTTGCCATAAGTGCTTTTTAATTGGTGATTCTATTATTTTGACAATTCTTTTGTTAAAAATGGTTTTTAAAGTGTCAAAATTACAAAAAATAGCATAACAAATGTCTAATTGTAAATAATCGTATTGCTATACTGTTATAATAACAGTTATATGTATAGATTTGTGTCATAATAACACTATTTTAACTTAACTACAAAATGAATAAGGATCAATTACTTAAAAAGCTATGGGAGCAATATGTAGAAATTACTCCGTCGGCATTAAAAATTCATGAACTCCTGGAAAACAAGGGGGAAGAAATTAAAAATGATCATATCGCGATTCGTACTTTCAATGATAAGCGTGTGAATATTCAAGTTTTAGAAAAGCCATTTCTAAATGTTGGTTACGAAGCAAAAGGAGAGTATCATTTTGAAACTAAAAAGCTTTATGCAAAACATTACGAGCACGCAACTGACAAAGACGCGCCAAGAATTTTTATTTCTGAATTGGAATTAGAAAAATGTTCTGCTGAATTACAGGCTACAGTAGCGAATTTGCTAGATAGTTGCGACCAGAATGTGTTTAATAATCCAGAATTAGTTTTAAGCGGATCAGTTTGGAATGGAAATTCGCAAGCAGTTTACAAATCATTGTTGGAAGAATCTGAATATGCGGCTTGGATGTATGTTTATGGTTTTAGAGCCAATCACTTTACTATTAATACCAATGCTTTAAAAGGATTTAAAACTTTAGAAGAATTGAATAATTTCTTAGAAGCTAGCGGCTGGGAACTGAATGCATCTGGAGGAAAAATTAAAGGAACTCCAGAACAGCTTTTAGAACAATCGAGCACATTGGCAGATTTATACAATATCGATTTTGAAGAAGGAACGTTGAAAGTGCCATCATGTTATTACGAATTTGCATTGCGTTATCCGATGTCAAACGGAGAATTATATCAAGGTTTTGTTGCGTCATCGGCAGATAAAATATTTGAAAGCACCGATGTAAAGCTTCAAAAAGCATTATAATATTCATTTAGTATAAAAAAGAACAATTAAAAGTCACAATGACGAATACAGATTTGCAATTTGGTATAAAAGAAGCTTTAGAGCAACTAAACATAAAGGAAGTTAATAACGGAACTTGGACAGGGCTGAATAATTTTTCTGATGGGGAAATTTTAGAAAGCTACTCGCCAGTAGATGGAAAATTAATCGGAAAGGTTAAAACATCAACTACAGCTGATTATGAAAAAGTGATGGAATCGGCTACTGATGCTTTTAAGCAATTTAGACTAATGCCAGCGCCTCAGCGTGGTGAAATAGTGCGTCAATTTGGAGAAAAATTACGCAAAAACAAAGAAGCTTTAGGTAAACTGGTTTCTTATGAAATGGGTAAATCTTTGCAGGAAGGTTATGGCGAAGTGCAGGAAATGATTGATATCTGTGATTTTGCAGTAGGACTTTCACGTCAGCTGCACGGATTAACAATGCATTCAGAAAGACCAGGACATAGAATGTATGAACAGTACCATTCTCTAGGAGTTGTCGGAATTATTTCGGCGTTTAACTTTCCAGTAGCTGTTTGGGCTTGGAATACAGCTTTAGCTTGGATTTGTGGCGATGTTTGCGTTTGGAAACCTTCAGAAAAAACACCTCTTTGTGCAGTTGCATGCCAAAATATTATGGCAGAGGTTATAAAAGAGAATAACTTACCTGAAGGAATCTCGTGCTTGATTACAGGAGATTTTAAAATTGGCGAATTGCTAACCAATGATAAACGCATTCCGTTAATTTCGGCAACAGGTTCTACTCGAATGGGTAAAATTGTAGCGCAGGTAGTTGCAGGACGTTTTGGAAAATCTTTACTGGAATTAGGTGGAAACAATGCAATAATTGTAACGCCAGATGCAGATATTAAAATGACCGTTATTGGTGCTGTTTTTGGCGCTGTTGGTACAGCAGGACAAAGATGTACTTCTACACGCCGTTTAATTATTCATGAAAGCATTTATGAAAAAGTTAAAGAAGCTCTGATTTCTGCTTATGGACAATTGCGCATCGGGAATCCTTTGGACGAAAAAAATCATGTAGGACCTCTTATCGATAAGCAGGCAGTTGAATTGTATAATGATGCCCTAAAAAAAGTTGTCGAGCAAGGAGGGAAAATTTTGGTAGATGGCGGAGTACTTTCTGGTGATGGATATGAAAGTGGATGCTATGTAAAACCTGCAATTGCAGAGGCTGATAATTCTTTTGAAATTGTACAGCACGAAACTTTTGCTCCTGTTTTATACTTAATAAAATATTCAGGAACTGTTGAAGCGGCAATTGAGATGCAAAATGGTGTAATGCAAGGACTTTCTTCTGCAATTATGACAAATAACTTAAGAGAAGCCGAATTATTTCTTTCTGTTACAGGTTCTGATTGTGGTATTGCAAATGTAAATATCGGAACCTCTGGTGCTGAAATTGGAGGTGCTTTTGGCGGTGAGAAAGAAACTGGTGGTGGCCGGGAATCTGGATCTGACGCTTGGAAAATTTACATGAGAAGACAAACCAATACAATCAATTATACTACAAGTCTGCCGTTGGCTCAAGGAATTAAATTTGACTTATAACAGGCAGAAAAGCTAAAGCTTAGCAAAAAATATAAACAAGAATACTACATTTTGTTTGGTAATGTTTTAACGCATTGTCAAACAAGATGTATATACATGCAATACAAAAACTAAATATTAAAAATTAAAAAAAGAAACCTAAAAATTTACTAACTAAAACCATTACCAAGATGAACAGAAAACTAATTAGGGTAATTTATTTTATTCCTCTGCTGTTATGCTTGTGGCTGCCAAACATCAGTTTTGCACAAGCACAAAAAACAATTTCAGGAAAAGTTACAGATGACAAAAATAATACGCTGCCTGGGGTAAGTATTTCGATCAAAGATTCTAAATACAATGCTGGGACAGATATTGATGGAAATTACACCTTAGTGTATCCATCGACGTTGGAGAATCCGATTATTGTTTTTTCTTATGTAGGATTTATATCCATAAGTGAGAGTATAAATAATCGTTCAGAACTTAATATATCTATGCAGGAAGAAACCAATAAACTGAACGAAGTAGTTATTATTGGTTATGGTTCTCAAAAGAAGAGTAATGTTACAGGAGCTATTTCTACCGTTAAAAAAGAAAGCCTAGAAACTCGTGCTACAACAAGTCCATCAGAAGCACTTCAAGGATTAGTTGCAGGGGTAAATGTGCAAAAAAGCGGTGGTGTTGCTGGCGCTTCAGTAAGCGTGAAAATTCGTGGAGTTAATACATTTGGAGCAACAGAACCACTTTATATCATTGACGGTTTTCAGGGATCTATTAATACCATAAACCCAACCAATATAGAATCTATGGAGGTTCTTAAAGATGGTGCCGCAGCTGCAATTTACGGATCTGTCGCTGCTAATGGTGTAATTATCGTAACCACTAAAAATGGACAAAAAGAAGGCGTAAAAGTAGATTTCAGTTCTTTTTTAAGCATTACAAATCCATCTAAAACATTAGATATGTTAGATGCTGACGGTTATCGTACTGTCAATAAAAGAATGTATGATGAATACAATAAATATGCAACTTCACCAAAACCTCTTCCAGCTTATATTACAGCACCATCAGATGTAAATACAGATTGGCAGGACGAAGTTTTCCGTTCTGGTTTTACACAAAACTATGGTTTAGGAATTCAGGGTAGACAGGGAGATTTTAAATTTGCGCTTTATGGTAATTTTGTGAAGCAAAAAGGTATTGTAATAGATAACGAATTTGGTCAGCAAACTGGTAGCGCGAGAGTTAGTTTTAAAAAATCAATTTTTGATATCGATGCAAAAATGGCGTATATGGGAACGCAAAATGCATTGCCTAATTTTCAGCTAAAAGAAGTATATACGATGGCTCCTTTGGTTCCAGTTTATGATGAAAATGAAGAATATGGTTACGGACTCGCGAATAAAAATGGTTTACCAGCAGGAACAAATCCAGTTGCCGAAGAGCATTTTAGAAAAAGCAATGACATCGGACAGGACATAACGGCAAATATTGCTGCAACTGCAAACATTGCTCCATGGTTAAAATACAAACTGGCTTATTCTTACCGTGTAAAAAACAACCAACAGACTGCACATTTTCCTCCATATATTGCAAATCCAAAAGAGGTGCATCTTTATCCAATGCATACAGAATTAAGAACGACTTGGAATGAGCAAATATTAGACAATATCATCACCATTGACAAAACTTTTGGAAAACATGTTTTTGGTTTAATGTTGGGGAATACTTTTAACAGTCAGGCATCAAACTGGAATCAGGTTAGTGTTGAAGGAAAAACAACTGATTATACTGTAGAAAATGGACAGTTGGTTTCTATCGATCGTCCTTCAGGATTCCTTGATCCTGGTTTTGAAACAATTGGCGCAGGAAGAGGAGGAACCTATTCTGCTGATGGTTCAAAATTCCAATACAATAGAGTATCTTTCTTTAGCAGGTTAAATTATTCATACAATGATCGTTACTTATTGCAAGTAACAGTTAGAAAAGATGGTTCTTCTAAATTTGGAGAAGACAGCCGTTGGGGGACTTTCCCATCTATTGCTTTAGGATGGAAAATCGAACAAGAAGATTTCTTCCCAAAAGATATGATTCTTTCTACTTTAAAATTGCGTGCTAGCTGGGGACAATTAGGTAATGAAGCTGCTTTAGGTTATTACTCTGCAAACACCTTAATTAAAACAGGGAATTTTTTAGGCAATGGTTATGTTCAGGGAATAGGAAGCAACCCATGGCCGGGTAGTATTGCAACAGCATTAGAAAATAGAAACCTGCAATGGGAAACTACAGATTCTAAGAATATTGGTTTAGATTATACACTTTTGAATGGAAAAATTAGCGGTTCGATGAACTACTACCACAATGTGACTGATAATTTGTTGATTACAAAAAAACTTGCTCCTTCTGCAGGAATCGATGATCCTGTTCTTAACGTAGGTAAAATTAGCAACAGCGGATTTGAATTTGAAGTAAATTACCGTGACCAAGTAAATGAATTTAAGTACAATGCAGGATTAAACCTTACGACACTTAAAAATAAAGTAGAAGAATTGGCTAATGACGGACAAACTATTTATGGAGAAGGATTAAAATATGGAGACGAGCACTTTCCAACTCAGGCACGTGTAGGAAGTCCTATTAGCGGATTTTATTTGTATAAAACAGACGGTATTTTCCAATCTGCTGAAGAAGTAGCAGCTCACAATAAAAATGGTGTTTTATTACAGCCAAATGCACAGCCTGGAGACCTTCGCTTTAAAGATTTGAATGGAGACGGCGTTATCGATGAAAATGATAAAGCGTATGCTGGAACAGGATTGCCAAAACTGGAAGTAAACCTTAGTTTAGGTGCAAGTTATAAAGGATTTGACTTCTCTGCATTGATAGGAAGCGGATGGGGAAATAAATTATATAACGGAAACAGATATTTTTATGAGTCTATGAATGCAGGAACTAATATGTTGGCTTCTACATTAAATTCTTGGACACCAGAAAACCACAGTAATATTCCGCGAGCTGTATTACAGGACCCTAACGGAAACAGCCGTGAATCGGATCGTTTTCTTGAAAGTGGCGATTTTATCAGAATGCGCCAATTGCAATTTGGATATACTATTCCAAACAAAATGTTAGGTAAAGCAAAAATCGACAAACTTAGATTTTATGTAAGTGTTGAGAACTTGTTTACCATCACCAATTACTCAGGTATTGATCCTGAATTCTCACGTGACAAAGTAATTGACACAGGTGTAGACCGTTTTGTTTACCCATTTACAAGATCATTTGTTTCTGGAGTTCAGTATATATTTTAATTCTACTTAATACGACATTATCATGAAAAAGATATTTTTAATATTATCCGCTATAGGTTTATTCACTTTTACAAGCTGTGATGACTATTTGGATCAACAATCTCCAGATCAGCTTACTTCAGATAATTTCTGGAGAAATAAAGCAGATGCCGAATCTGCTTTGGCCTCAACTTACTCACAATTAGAATGTGCTGTTGACGAATGGGCTTTCGCCGAAGTAAAATGGCCGGTTGAAGCGTATCGTGAAGACATAAACGAATTAGGGAGCGATGCATTAAACTATCAAAATTGGGTTGAACTTTCTACTTTTACCTACACAAACGGAAACAGTCAGTTTACTAGCTATTGGAGAATTAATTACAGAGGAATCAGTAATGCCAATCAGGTTATTGATAAATTGCCACAGGTTCCTGCATCAAAAATAACTGATGAAGACCGCAAACAGATTGAAGCAGAAGCTCGTTTTTTACGTGCATATTACCACATGAAACTGATTTTGAATTGGGATCAAATCTATATCAGAAATAAATATGTTACAAAAGAAAGCGATCTAAACATTCCGTTGTCAAGCCGTGCAGAAGCTTGGGATTTTATTACAAGCGAATTTAAAGCTGTAGCAGCTGTTCTACCGGCAAAACAATCTGCAGATAAAACAGGACGTGCAACAAGCGGTGCTGCTAACAGTTACTTAGGTTTTGCTTATTTGACAAGAGCTTATGAAGAAACAGCTCAAAAAGAAACTTTCCTTAATGAAGCACTTACTGCATTGAACAAAGTGCAAGGTTATGAGCTGGTTAAAGATTATGTTTCTATGTTTGATGGTACAACCAAAAACACTAAAGAATCTATTTTTGAACTTCAGTTTTCAGAAACTACAGCAAACGGAGCGTTCTACCGCAATGCACTTCACTACTGGATGGCAGCGGCTGAGCTTGGCGGATGGGACGAAATTCTTCCAAGTCCAATGCTTGTAAACGAATTCAAAAAAGAAGGAAAAATTGCGACAACAGGAAACTATGATTCACGTTTTTATAGCACAATTTTCTTCAAAGATCCATATTTTAATGATGCTAGCAATCCATTAGTATTAGGAACAACTTATGATGATAAATTTGGAGATACAGACAAACCAGTTTTTCGCAAATTTATTCCAAGTACACAGGAAAAAATGGATCAGGAATTTACTGCAATCAACATTCCTTTAATGCGTTATTCGAATGTATTATTGATGCAGGCAGAAGCATTAAATGAATTGGGTCGCCCAGGAGAAGCAATTCCATACATCAACAAAGTTCGCGAAAGAGCAGATATGCCTGCAATGACAGGAACAAGTGGCGCTGAAGTAAAAGCGCAAATCGAACACGAAAGAATTTTAGAATTCCCTCTAGAAAATTTCCGTTTTTACGATCTACGCCGTTGGGGAAAAACAAAACAAGCTCTTGATGCAGTTGGACGAACAGGTTTTGATGCAGCAAAGAATAACTTTTACCCAATTCCGCTGACAGAATTACAAACAAATTAATTCTCAAAATGATTTAAATATTTAAAAAGAATAGCCTATATTTCTTGGCTATTCTTTTTATCTAAAGATATTGGTCTGCTCAGTAAAATGGGCTGACCTATTGCTATATAACAACACAACACAAAAATGACACAACATGAGCAAAAAGAAAATACTTTTTATTCTTTCATCCCTCTTTCTAATACAATCAGGTTGGTCTCAAAAAAGCTTCCCAAACTTAGAATCTGCTAAAAACAGTATCAATTATAAAGGAAATCCAGCAAACGCAACCGACAGAAAACCATTAGCATTCTCTGATAAAGGTGCGTGGTTTGCATTTGGATTTTTAGAAGGTTCAAATGTTCAAGCAGGATTTTCAGGACCTTTTTTGATGACAGAACAAAATGGAGTTTGGTTAAGTTCGTCATTTGTTTCGCTTGAACTAAAAGACGAAAACAAACAGGAAGTAATCAACTGGAAAAGTTCATTGGTTGCACAAAACAGTTTCAACAGCCATTTAGAACAGCAGTTTAAAAATGACAAATTAGAAGTAAAACAGCAATTGGTATTTTTATCAGGCCATTCGGCTTTGCAAAAAACAAGCATTACCAATAAAACGGCAAAAACAATCACTATTTTTCCTTCTTATAATGCGTCTCTTTTTTTAGAGGATTTACAATTATCTAATGAAAAAAACACTTTAAAAATTGTTTCTACAAAAAGTACTGCTGTAGGATATATTCAGTTTTTAAAATCAAATCCTGAGATTGAAATTGTAAAACAAGGATTCAAAGCACAGACAGAAAAATTGGTTTTAAAACCAAATGAAACCAAAGAAATTATAGTTTCGCAAAGTTTTATTTTTCCACAATATTCTTGGAAAACAGAAAATGAAACTATACAAAAAACGGTATTTACTACACTGTTAAACAACACACAAAAAGAAAAAGAAAAACTGTTTGCAGATCTTATTGCCAAAAAGAAAAATATTTACAAAGATCAGATTTATTCAGATTTTGCAGCAAAATTGGTATTGACTTTACAAAACAATACAAGAATTGCAGCAGAAGGATTAAAACATGGAGGCCTTTTCCCGAGTTATAATTACGAATGGTTTCACGGTTTTTGGGCTTGGGACAGCTGGAAACATGCCGTTGCAGTAGCGAATTATGATACCGAATTAGCCAAAAATCAAATGCGCGCTTTGTTCGATTATCAGGATCCAAATGGTTTTATTCCGGATTGTATTTATAGAAATAATCTTCTTGAAGAAAACAATTACCGAAATACAAAAGCACCGCTTGCAGCTTGGGCAATTTGGAAGATTTATGAAAAAACGAAAGATGCTGATTTTATAAAAGAGTTTTATCCAAAGCTTAAATTATATCACAATTGGTGGTACAAAGAACGTGATCACGATCAGGATGGATTATGCGAATTTGGTTCGACAGATGGGACTGTAATTGCAGCAAAATGGGAAAGCGGAATGGATAATGCTGTCCGTTTTGATGATAGCAAAATCTTGAAAAATGGCGAAAAAGCATATTCGTTAGATCAGGAAAGCGTTGATTTGAATTCATTTTTATTTGCGGAGAAAAATTATCTAAGTAAAATGGCAACCGTTTTAAAATTAACGGAAGAAGCTAAAAAATGGAAAGACGAAAGTGATACATTAAAACTGAAAATTCAAAAGCAATTTTGGGATGGAGCGACAGGCTGGTTTTATGACACAACAATTGACGGCAAAACATTGATAAAAGCAATGGGATGTGAAGGATATTGTCCGATTTGGGCAGAAGTTGCTACTGCAGAACAAGCCAAATCAGCAAAAAATAATATGATTGATCCCGCTAGTCTGAACACTTTTGTGCCTTTACCAACATTGGCTGCCAATCATCCAAAGTTTAAACCAGAAGGAGGATACTGGAGAGGACCAATTTGGCTTGACCAAAGTTATTTTGGTATTAATGGATTGGAAAAATACGGTTACACAAAAGAAGCAAATGAACTGGCACATAAACTGATGCATAACGCAGAAGGCGCTTTAGATAAAGGCACTACGATAAGAGAAAACTATCAGCCTGTAACCGGAAAAGGATTAGAAGCTTTTAACTTTAGCTGGTCGGCTTCACACTATTTAATGCTACTTTTAGAAGATAAATAATTTGAATTTAACTATTCAATTTAATAACGAACACAACAACTAACTATGTTTAACCACAATATATCTTTCACAAAAATAATAACGGCAGGATTGCTTATTGCAAGTTGCCATTCAACGCCTCTTTTTGCCCAAAATAAAAAGAATACTGTTTCAGAAAATAAAAATCCGCAGCGATTTTTCTCAAAGCCTGATTTAATGCAGATTGGAGTTTATTATTATCCAGAGCAATGGCCAAGAGAACAATGGGAGCGTGATTTAAAAAATATTAAAAAACTAGGTTTTGAGTTTACGCACTTTGCTGAGTTTGCGTGGACTTTTATGGAACCAGAAGAAGGAAAGTATGATTTTAAATGGCTGGACGATGCATTGGCAATTGCCGAAAAACAAGGTTTGAAAGTTATTATGTGCACGCCGACGCCAACTCCGCCAGCATGGATGGGAGAAAAGTATCCTGAAATCTATTTAGTAGATGCAAGCGGAAGACGCAGAGAGCATGGGAACAGAGCAAACCAATCGGTTTCAAATGAAAAATACAGAGAATTTGTTGCCAAAATTGTTACTGAATTGGCAAAAAGATACGGTAACAACAAAAACGTTATTGGCTGGCAGGTTGATAATGAACCAGGTGCACCAGACGATTTTAGTCCATCAGCACAAAAGGGATTTCAGAAATGGCTTAAAGCAAAATATGGTACAATCGAAAAATTAAATGCGGAGTGGGTAGCGAGTTTCTGGAGCATTAGATACAATAATTTTGAACAGATTGCGATTCCAAATGCAGAGATTTATTTTGAAGACAAACTAAGTCCGCATGCTATTTTAGATTTCAAAAGATACACAGCAGATTCTCAAGCTGAGTATTTGAATTTACAAGCTGAAATACTTAGAAAGCATATCGACCCAAAACAGTGGATTACTACAAATTATACCAATGTAGTTTACGGTGCTGATCCAAGAAAAACAGATAAAATGGATTTTGTAACCTATACGATGTACCCAGTAAGTGGCAGAAACAATTTAGGCGGACAAAATTTTAGAATGGGACATCCTAATAAAATTTCCGAAGCAAATGATTATTACAGATCTATAAATGGCGTTACTGGAGTAATGGAAATGCAGCCAGGACAAGTAAATTGGGCAAGTATTAATCCGCAGCTTCTTCCAGGAACGGTTCATATGTGGATTTCTCAGGCTTTTGGTGGCGGCTGTTCTTTTACTTGTACGTATAGATACAGACATCCGCTTGGAAGCAGCGAAATGTATCACGACGGAATTGTTGGTACAGATGGCGTGACGTTAACAACGGGAGGAAAAGAGTTTGTTCAGTCAATTGAAGACATGAAATTGCTTCGTAAAGAATATAATCCAAAAGCAGTAATTCCGCAGGAAATTGCAAAAAGAAAAACGGGATTTTTATGGAGCCACGAAAATCTGTGGGATTTAGAAAACCAAAAACAGACCGAATTCTGGAGTACTTGGAGACATAGAAATACCTACACTTCAGCAATAAAATCGACTGGTGCGCCAATGGATTTTATTACAGAAGAAAGCGATTTTTCAGCTTATCCGTTTATTGTTGCACCAGCGTATCAATTAATTGATCAAAAACTGGTAGACAAATGGACGAAATATGTTGAAAATGGCGGAAATTTAATTCTTTCATGCCGTACAGGACAGAAGGATAGAAACGGTCATTTCTTCGAAGCCAATTGGAGCGGACCAATCGTGCCTTTAATCGGAGCTGACGTTGAGTTTTTTGATATGTTGGTTGAAGATGTGAACGGAACAATAACTGCAGGAAACAATACCTATAAATGGAATGTTTGGGCAGATGTTTTAAATCCGAAACAAGGAACTGAAGTTTTAGCTTCTTACGCTGATCAGTTTTATAAAGGCAAAGCGGCGTCGATTACCAGAAAACTTGGAAAAGGAACTGTTACCTATATCGGAGCTGAAAGTAAAGATGGAAATCTGGAAAGACAAGTGGTAAGAACAGTTTACGAACGTGCAAAAGTGGCTATTGAAGATTTTCCAAAAGGGGTTTATGTAGAATGGCGTGATGGTTTTTATGTGGGTGTAAATTATACCAATGAAACTATAAATCTGCCAATTCCTGCTGGAAGTAAAATATTAGTGGGAAAAAATCCATTAGAACCGGCTCAAGCTGTTATTTGGAAATAATCATATAGCGCTCCTGCAAGGTTTTCAAAACCTTGTAGGTGTTTATAATAAAGAAAATATCGTAGATTTTACGGAATATGTTCAAATACCTACAAGGTCAGAAAAAGACCTTGCAGGATAACGTAAATAGAAAATAAACAATTTAATAGAATAGCAATGATTTTTTCAGAAGCAGTTATTCAGGACTTAGTAAAAGAACATTACGGATTAAACGTAACCGTAAAAGCATTAAATGGATATGATGAATTGAACTTTCTTTTATCCGATGATAAAAATGAAAAGTACATCCTCAAAGTATCAAATGAAAGTCATTCGTTTCCATTTTTAAAGGCGCAGGCTTCTATTTTGAGACATCTTGGCAATAGTGCAATTTCAGATTGTTTTCAGCATTTCTGTCCAAATAAAAAAGGAGAAGGGCTAACAGAGATTACGATAGATTCTCAAACTTATCATATTAGAATTCTCAACTTTTTGGAAGGTACTTTTTGGGTAGACGAAAAGAACAAAAACAGTGAACTGCATTACAATTTAGGTTCATTTTTAGGCAATTTGGATGCTGAGCTTGCCAATTTTTCACATCCGGCAATGCATCGCAATTATACTTGGGATATTAGCCGTGCCAGTGAAGCGGGAGATAATTTAAAGTATATTCTAAATCACGAAAGAAGACGTATTGCGGGCTATTTTTTATTGCAGTTTGATACAGAAGTATTGCCGCAATTGCACAAACTGAGACATGCGTATATACATAATGACGCCAACGATTATAATGTTTTAGTAAGAGACAATCGCATTAGCGGATTAATTGATTTTGGTGATATGGTTTACACCGCTTTAATCAATAATCTGGCTATTGGCTGTGTATATGCAATGCTTGACGAAGAAGATCCATTGAGCGTAGCTGCAACAATTGTCAAAGGCTACCATAATTCGTATGCACTTACAGAACAGGAATTGGATTTATTGTATTATTTAATTGCTGGAAGACTTTGCATTAGTGTGACACAATCTGCTTATAACGCTTCATTGGATAGTAACAACGAGCATCATTTTGTGACCGAAAAACCAGCTTGGGATTTGCTTTATAAATTGATAAAAATTAATCCAATAAAGGCTCAAGATGCCTTTAGAAAAGCTTGCGGTTTTGAAGGATTAATTAATAATGATGATTATTCAGAACTTCTTGAAATTAGAAAACAGAAAATAGGACGAAATCTAAGTATTGGCTACAAAGACAAACTTAAAATTGTAAAAGGAGCTTTGCAATATTTGTATGATGACAAAGGGAGAACTTTTGTTGACTGTGTAAATAATCCTTCGCATGTTGGACATTGTCATCCGGTTGTGGTAAGAAAAATGCAGCATCAAATAGCGACTTTAAATACAAATACCAGATATTTGAATGATGCCATAACCGATTATGCACAAAAGCTGACATCAACTTTACCAGAAAAATTAAGCGTTTGTTATTTTGTCAATTCTGGGAGTGAAGCCAATGATTTGGCAATTCGCATGAGCCGTCATTATACCAAACAAAAAGATATTATTGTATTGGATCACGCTTATCACGGAACTTCGACCGTAGCAATGGAAATGAGTCCGTATAAATTTGACAGTAAAGGAGGCTCTGGGCAAATGCCATGGATTCATAAAGCCATAAATCCAGATTTGTATCGCGGTCCTTATAAATATGGCGATGCATTAGCAGGAGAAAAATATGCTGCAGATGTACAGCGAATTATCGTAGACTTAAAAAAAGAAGATAAAGCGCCCGCAGTTTTTATCTGTGAAACTTTACTGGGAGTTGGTGGTCAGATTCCGTTGCCAGAAAATTATTTAAAAACTGTTTACGACTACGTTCGTGCAGCAGGAGGTGTTTGCATTGCAGATGAAGTTCAGGTTGGATTTGGAAGAATTGGAGATCATTTCTGGGGATTCGAATTACAGAATGTAGTGCCAGATATTGTTGTCTTAGGAAAACCAATTGGGAACGGGCATCCGCTTGCAGCTGTAATAGTAACAGAGGAGATTGCTGAATCTTTCAATAATGGCTTGGAATACTTTAATACTTTTGGGGGTAATCCTGTTTCTATGGCTACCGGATTAGCTGTTTTAGATGTAATTCAGCAAGAAGAAATGCAGCAGCATGCTCTGGAAACTGGAAATTATCTGATGAATGGATTAAAAGGTTTGATGGCTAAATATCCTATTATCAGTGATGTTCGTGGACACGGATTATTTATTGGAGCAGAAATGGTAAAAGATAGAATTACGATGGAACCTGCGATTCCTGAGATTGATATTGTAGTTGAAAAACTGAAAGCCAAAGGTTATTTGTTAAGTACAGACGGACCTCTGCATAATGTTCTAAAAATAAAACCGCCAATGCCGTTTAATAAACAAAATGCTGATGAAATGGTTGAGTTATTAGACATTGCATTAAGCGAATTATAAAACCTTTCCCTTAAAATAAAAAGTCTTCCGCTGCAAAACGGCGGAAGCTTTCAATTAATTCTGCACAACGATTTAAGTAAACCAAAATTAGCGACAGCTTTTCACTTTTATCATTTTTGATAGAAGTGGATTTGTATACAATAAAGTAAAAAAATGAATGATAATAAACTTGCCAATTTAGAGAAGCAATTAGAAGGAAAGTTATTTTACGATCATACCATGCGTCTGCTTTACGCAACAGATGCAAGCGCATACAAAGAAATGCCTTTGGCTGTAGCTATTCCGAAAACTAAAGAAGATATTCAGAAAATTATTGCTTTTGCAAAAGAAAACAATAGCAGTATAATTCCTCGTGCGGCTGGAACTTCTCTGGCTGGACAAGTGGTTGGAAACGGAATTGTGGTTGATATTTCGCAAGAGTTTACTAAAATTATTGCGGTAAATCAGGAAGAAAAGTCGGCTTGGGTAGAACCTGGTGTTATTCGTGATGAATTGAATCTTCATTTAAAACCATATAAACTTTTTTTTGGACCAGAAACTTCTACCAGCAATCGTTGCATGATTGGCGGAATGGTAGGAAACAATGCCTGTGGAGCACGATCTGTTGTGTATGGATCAACCCGCGAACATGTAGTCGAAATACAAGGGTTTTTAGCAGACGGAAATGAAGTTGTTTTTGGTTCGTTGACTAATGCCGAGTTTGAAGATAAATGTAATGGAATTAATGTTGTAAGCGAACTCGAACAAGCAATTTATCTGCAAGCTAAAGAG
The DNA here is from genome assembly GCF_040538975.1 of Flavobacterium sp. UW10123. Classification (NCBI taxonomy): domain Bacteria; kingdom Pseudomonadati; phylum Bacteroidota; class Flavobacteriia; order Flavobacteriales; family Flavobacteriaceae; genus Flavobacterium; species Flavobacterium sp. UW10123. The sequence goes on along the minus strand of NZ_JBEWQE010000005.1, from coordinate 161,885 downwards.
ATATTATCGTCTGAGCACAATAGAAGCTTATTCGAGGCTAATTTTCCTAAGAAATCAATTCCGAGAAGAAATACAGGATATGCTTTAGATTTATTGGCAGACAGCAGTCCATTTGATAATTCTGATGAAAAGTTTAACTTCTGTAAACTGATTGCAGGCTCTGAAGGAACATTGTTTTTTTCTACGGCTATAAAACTAAACTTGGTTGATGCCTTAAAACCGTATTCGGCTCTGGTCTGCGTGCATTTTGAAAGTATTCATGAATCTTTAAAAGCCAATATTGAAGCGTTGAAATTTAATCCAGATAGTGTTGAATTAATTGACCATTATATTCTGGAATGCACCAAAGAAAATATCGAACAAAACAAGAATCGTTTTTTTGTAAAAGGCGATCCTCAAGCTATTTTGGCTGTCGAATTTTTAAGAGACTCACAAGAAGAAATTGATAGTATTGCAAAAGAGATGGAAGCGCTAATGCGTTCTAAAAATCTTGGATATCATTTCCCGATTGTTTATGGTGAAGATACCAATAAAGTATGGGCATTAAGAAAAGCAGGGTTAGGCTTATTATCTAATATTCCGGGAGATGCTAAAGCAGTTGCTGTAATTGAAGACACAGCTGTTGATGTTAATGATTTGCCTGATTTTATAGAAGATTTTAATGCTATTCTAAAAGATAGAAACCTAAATTGTGTGCATTACGCGCATGCTGCTACAGGTGAATTGCATTTACGTCCGATTATAGATCTAAAAACCCATGAAGGAACTGTACTTTTTAGAACAATTGCAACTGATATTGCACATTTGGTAAAAAAATACAAAGGTTCATTGAGTGGAGAACATGGAGATGGAAGGCTTAGAGGTGAATTTATTCCGCTAATGTTGGGAAATGAAATTTATCAATTATTTGTTCAAGTGAAGAAGGTCTGGGATCCGTGGGGAGTTTTTAATCCTGGGAAAATCGTGAATACTCCTCCTATGGATACGAGTCTGCGATATACGGCAGGACAAGATACGCCGATGCCTGAAACATATTTTGACTTTTCGGAAAATAACGGAATCCTTCGCGCAGCAGAAATGTGCAACGGATCTGGAGATTGCAGAAAAACAGAGAAAAGTGGCGGTACAATGTGTCCGAGTTATATGGCTACACGAGACGAAAAACATACGACTCGAGCTCGTGCCAATATGCTGAGAGAAACCATAACAAACTCAGTAAAAGCAAATCGATTTGATGACGAAAATCTGCTGGAGGTTTTGGATTTATGTTTAAGCTGTAAAGGCTGTAAGTCTGAATGTCCTTCAAATGTGGATATGGCAAAACTGAAAGCTGAAACATTGCAACAGTTTCATGATAAAAATGGCGTAAAATTTAGATCTAAACTTATTGGAAATACACCAAAAATCAATGAATTATTTGCTTCAGTTCCGTGGCTGTATAATTTATCTGCTAAAGGATTTCTTGGGAATTGGATTAAAAAAAGTACTGGTTTTGCCGTAGAAAGACAATTGCCTTTAATGCATAAAATTACGTTTGCTAAATGGATAAAAAGCTATAAACAGATAGGCAATTTTTCAAACGGAAATGTGTATTTGTATAATGACGAATTTCTTAACTATTATGATGTTGAAATAGGGCAGGCAGCTGTAAAACTTTTAAATAGATTAGGTTATAAAGTTCTAGTTCCTAAAATTGGAATTAGTGGAAGAACGTATTTGTCAAAAGGAATGCTGAAAGAAGCCCGAGAAATTGCAGAACAGAATATCAGGGATTTCGAAAAAGCGATTCCAAATGATGGTATTTTTATCGGAATTGAACCTTCGGCTATATTAACTTTTCGTGATGAATATCCTGATTTATGCCGTGGAGATTTAAAAGAAAAAGCAAAAAAAGCGGCAACTAGAACTTTTCTAATAGAAGAATTTTTAGCCCAAGAATTGGATCTAGGACGAATTACATCTAATAGTTTTACAAACCAAACAGAAAGAGTGCGTATGCATGGACATTGTTTTCAAAAAAGTTTATCGTCTTTAGTTCCGCTTAAAAAGATACTTTCATTACCACAGAACTATACTGTTTTAAATATTCCAAGTGGCTGTTGTGGTATGGCCGGTTCGTTTGGTTATGAAAAAGAGCATTATGATATTTCGATGAAAATTGGAGAACTGGTTTTATTTCCAACAATTAGGGCAGAAGAAAGTGCGACATTAATTTCTGCTTCAGGAACAAGTTGTAGACATCAAATTGCAGATGGCACAAGACGAAAGGCGTTGCATCCGGTAGAAATATTGTTTAAGGCTTTGAAATAAAAAAAACAAACCTCCAAAATATATTTTGGAGGCTTGTATCAAAAAACAATAATTCAAAAAAAAAATTATAACTCAATATTTATTGTATTGCCATCTTTGATGACCTTGTTGATTGAAAGTTTTTTACCGTCAGTTATTTTTAACTTTAGGTTTTTACCAGCTCTTTCAACTGTAATATCAAAATCGCGTTCAAAAACATGAATGCCTTTCAGTTTCATATTAGACCATGATTTAGGAAGTCTTGGCGTAAAATCGAAACTGTGCAAGCCTGTTGGACGAATACCAAATAATCCTTCTGTAAAAATTCGGCAATACAAACCGCTTTCAGCCGAAAGATGGCGCTGATCGCCTTCTGGATATGCTTCTACAGGATAAGGAACGTGATCTCCTAATAAACGTCGATTAGAATAATAATGCAAGAAATCTAGCGCTTTGTCTGTTTCGCCTGCGGCTAGAACTCCTCTTAAAGCATACAAAGTAGAACGATCCCAGAATATTTTGTCTCCAGCAATGCTTGCAAGACCATCTTTAGTCCATAGTCTAGAAGAAAATAATGCGTCTATAGTTCCGTCTTTTCGGTCATAAATGCCCATTGTAAGTGGCGTGCAAATCCAAGCTCTTAAAACATCATTTTCTTTGTAGTATTTATAAGTTTCAAAACCTTCTACTTTAGCTCCAAAATACTTTTCTATAGCTGTTCTCAATTTTTCAGCTTCGGCTTTATATTCTTTCAGCTGTATTTCATTTTTCCCTAAAACTTTACCTAGATAAACAGCAGAATTTAAGGCATCATAATATAAAGAAGAAGTATTAAGATTGGCTTTTCCAGCCGGAAGACGTCCTTCAAGTTCATCAGAATCAGAAGTAACAACCCCATCAGAATTTATTTTTCTATGACAGTATTCTAAACACCATTCGATCAATGGCCATAATTGTTTTGCTTCGTCTGCATTTCCTCTCGAAAGCGCGTAACGAGCAGCTCCGTAAGCAATCATGGCACCATCACCGCGATCTCCTGCGCCTGCCCAAATATCTGTTCCTTCTGCGACAATAGAACTCGGAATAGGTTTGTATTCTTTGTTCATGAATTTTGCAAACTGAAGATAGGCATTTAGAGAAGCCTGATTGCCATATTCATATCCTAAATAAGGAAAAAACGGACCAACATATTCAGCTTGATCATTTGCCCAAATGGCTGCATAATATGATTCTCCACCTGGGCCGTGCATTGGACCGCCTTTGGTTTCAAAAATACTTTCTGCCGCTCTGATTTTGGCGAAGGCAAATTCAGTATTCAAAACCTGATCTGGTGTTTCCAGAATCAATTTGCTCCATATTTCGCTAATCAATTCTAGACGTTTAGTTTTTTCTTCTTCAGCATTTACAGCAGGAACTGTTTCGTTTGCTTTAACGCCTGAATAGATAACAGAAAAACTAACCGTTTCATTTGGTTTCAGATTAAAACTTCCATTATTAATAAGATCTGCGTGTATAGTGTAACTGCCTTGAGTTCCTTTTGCAGGATCTGTGGTATAAACCGCATTCGATTTTGGAATCTCTACAATACAGTTTTTATCTGAGCTATTTTTAATGGTGTAAATTTCATTGTAAACCGATAAAGCTGTAGAAGGAAAAAACTGTCTTGTAAGTTCAAGTTTGTCTGTCTTGCTTTTAACTAATAATGTTCCGTTAAGAGTCAGCGAGATTGTTTTTTCTGCTGAAATTGGTTTGTAATTTACAGTAACAAGATCAAAAGCATCCTGTGCAAACTGACGCGTTAAACTAGCATGCGTATTATTCGGAATAGTTCTCAGCATTGGCCAAATCAAACTGCGTGTAGCATGAAATGAACCATCTGCTGCCACGCCGTATCTTAAAACGCATGAGATTCTTTTACCGCTCATTTCGATGTGATCATCATGCGGAATTGTATTGTTTATTTGCCAAGAAATGGAACCGTCGGTATTAATTTGCCAACGTTGGTCGTTTTGTGAAAATGCTGTATTTGTAATAAAGCAGAATGCAATAAGGACAAATAAAATAGGTTTAAGTTTTTTTCTAGAAGATATCTTCATAGCGTTTATTTTTAAATTGTGTCCATTGTATTAGTAGTACGCTGGACGAGTTGTTTTAGCGAAAGGCTGCCGTTATTTTTTGTCCAGGATTCACACGAATTGTAATAGCAGTGTAGGGATTTCCCTTGTTGTCCTTTTCATGAATTACGGCAGCTTTTTTATCATTTATAAAAATAGAATTATAATTTCCAGTAAACATAGCTTTCCATTCTATAAAATTTTCGCCTTTGTTGTGTAGTGTTGTTGTTTGGTTTTTGTGTTGCACAGCTAATGTTGTCTGTAACACGGGTAAATTGTCGACCTCAGAAATGCTATCTTTTTTTCCTCGATTTACGGTTTTTATTGTTTTTTTTGATGCATCTGGCTCTATTCCCATATAACCGTGTATGATGCCTTCAATTACGCCGTATGAAACTTCTGGATATTCTCTTCTTTTGGTTTCAGGTGCGGTTAAGTGTAAAATGTATTCGTATGCTTTATCTTCGTAGCCATATTTATATAATAGAAAAGGAAGATAAGAAGCGTTTTCTACATTGCTTTTTGCAGAAAGAATGTTCTTAATTGTTTTTTCGGTTCTGTCTGTATTTGTTAAAGCATCGAACCATAATAAAAATAGTTCGCCAAAATCTTTGCTGAATTTACTGTCGGCTGTATAAATTACATTGTAGGCCGATGCATTTTGATCCCACCAGATTTGTTCTATCTGCTCTTGATACTTTATTGCTTTTTTCTCAAAGAATGCTGCTTTTTCAAATTGCCCTTTTTCTTTTAAAATAGAAGAGTAGGTAAGTAATCCTCTATAAATTGCTGCAACCAGATCGACCCCCATTTTTAGACCTGGAATGCCTTCAGAATAAGAAGCCAGTCCGCGGCATTTATGAAAATCGTCTTTGATATTGAATGGAGAAGGAGGGTTTACAAATTCTGGTCTAGTTAATAACGAATCAACTTCCAAAGACCAACGTTCTATATATGCAGTTGATGATTTTTCGAAGAAATTTTCAAACTCAGGATTTTTTATATAGTCTTCATCACCTGTCCATAAATATAATCTCCAACAAGCAAATATGACATCAAAATTGCTATTCAGATTGTACCAAAATTCTTTGTCATTTCTATAATCTTCGGGAGCTGGTTTTCCGTATTTATTGATTTCCCAATACGAGCACCAGTCTTTACTTTCTGAAATGTTTTTAGCAAATAGTGAAAGCATATTTTTATTTTCCTTATTCAGTCCAAGGATTTCTGCGCCTATGCTCTGATGCGATACGTCGCGCATGCAAAATGCAGATCGAGAAGGAAGAGCTGCTTCATACCATGGACCAACCGGATCGTTAGAATCTCCTTTATAACTCAAAGCCATACTTTTGGCGCGCTCAAAAGCAAGCTGAAGTGCAGCATTTGAAGATTTGAAAGTAACAGTTTCTTGACTAAACGCATTCAAAAAGAAACAGCAATGAGCCAGTAAAACTAAAAAATGATTTTTCATAAAGCTATTTTCGATTTGGATTTTGGTTTGAATACATTTTAAAAGCAAACCCATCCCCCTAGATGGGTTTGCTTAATTGGTTATAATTAATTATAACCCGGGTTTTGGGGTAAACCCGTTCTATTAATTTCATCTCTCGGTATAGGAAGCAGATAATGTTGCGGTTTGAAAATCCTTTCCTGAACTTTAGAGTAGGTGTAAGTTTTAGAGCCATCATTATTTTTAGTAATAATTACTCCCATTAAAGGTTTGTTTTCAGTTTCTTCGGCTATTTTCCAACGGCGTACATCGTAGTAACGGAAACCTTCAAGACATAATTCTACTTGTCTCTCATTACGGATTTTATTTTCTAAAGCTGTTCCCGTTAAACCTGTCAAAGGATTTGTAATTCCTGCGCGTTGTCTTAATAAATTAAGATATTGAATTGCAGTTCCTTCGTGTCCCAATTTAAATTCTGATTCAGCATAGTTTAGATAGATTTCTCCTAAACGAGAAATAATCCAAGCTTTATTAGTTTGCGTTTCATTATTATAATTGTATGTAGTATCGCAATATTTACGGAAAGTGTAACGTGTTTTACTGGCGTTCCAAGTATCCCATCCTTGCGGAGAATCTAAACCGCCTTCGTAGAATTCAGCTTTGTTTGAGCTTCCTGCATCATAACGATCTTGGAAGAACTCAGGTTTTCCGTAAGCACGTCCATCATATACGATATTTTTGTAAAAACGTGGATCTCTGTTTACATAAGGCTTTTGAGGATCATAACCAGATGTTGGATCGGTAATGTCTTTTCCGTCAGCTGTTCCGTAAGCATCGATATGGCTTTGGCTAGGAGCAAAATTGGCCCATCCGTGAAAACCGCTTGGCGAATTAAACATTTCTACACCATTAAAAGCGCTCCATTGCGGATCTTTGCTAGACAAACGAGAGAAGATTACTTCTGAATTGTTTGTAGTAAAAAGATCTTCATATTTTTTATCGTAAAGCGAATATATATTTAAATCCATAACGGCTTTTGCAGCATCTGATGCTTTTTTCCATTTTGTCAAATCATTAGAAGGATTCCATTGCGGACTTGCCGCATAAAGCAGTGTTCTAGATTTAATAGCAAGTGCAGCACCTTTTGTAACTCTTCCAAGATCTTTAGGTGTTAAAGGAAGTAAATCGGCCGCTTTGTCCAATTCTCCAACAATAAAATCAATGCATTGGTCATAAGAACTGCGATCTACTTTAAAATCACTATTAAGCTCAAAAGGTTTAGTAATAAGAGGAACTCCTCCGTAATCATTAATTAGTTTAAAGTATGCATAAGCTCTTAAGAAAAGTACTTCACCTTTCAATCTGTTTCTCCAAGCATCATCTCCTGGTACATTATCAATTCGGGACAAAAAGATATTACAATTTTGAATTGTGGCATAAGTAGGCTTCCAAGTATTGAAGTCTCCTGCATTGTCTGGAGTAATAGCTCCAGAATTAAGATTCCACACATCATAATCATTAAAATTATTAAATGCTTCATCACACGCAGTAGATAAGATCCAGCTTCGGTTTGTTCTGTCGTTCCAGTTGTGTTGGGTGCTTGGCAATACTGTGTAAAGATTATTAGCAAAAGCTTCTGTAAGTTTTAAGTCATTCCATACGTTTTCATCAGTGTAAGAGTCCAAAGGAACTTTATCTAAAGGATCTTCACTACAGGATGTTACAGCAGCAACAGCAATAAAAAGAGAAGCAACGATAAGTGCCTTCTTTTTTATATTTATTAGTTTATTGATTTTATAATTTTTCATGTCTTGATCTTTTTACCTTGTTATAGTTCAATGCTTACACCGATTCTGTAAATACGGGTCTGTGGATAAATTACGCCTGTTTTATTATTTGTTTCAGGATCTAAATTGTATTGTTTCATATGATCTATAGAAAACAAATTGGTTCCTCCCGCATAAAATCTCGTATTTAATATTCCGAATTTAGATAGCATTTTTTCAGGCAATGTGTATGAAATCTCTAATGATTTTAATCTAAAGAATGAGGCGTCTTTTAACCAAAAGTCAGCTTCTATATTGTTTCTTGGGTCAGAATCATTAAATGCAACAGGGTATTTAGAATTTGGATTATCTGCTGTGTATCTATCGTCGTACAACCATCTTGGAGGAGCTACAATAGCACCTTGAGCTTGCGGAAGTATTACTTGTTTTGCTTTTGCCTGACCAGTCCAAAGCATGTCTACAGAAAAACCTTTGTATTCGGCTCTTATAGGAATACCATAAGCAATTTTTGGCGTCTCAGATTGAGGAATTCTCACTTTATCATTCGAAGTGATGCTTCCATCATTGTCAGTATCTTTTACCCAAAGATCTCCTGGTTTTGCTCCTTCAAAATGAGGCGAACTATCAACTTCTGCTTGAGTACGATAAATTCCGTTTGTTTGATATACTAACCAAGAATCAATAGCTTTTCCAGTCGATTTTTGCCAAGCTGGAATATTTTCTGCTTCATCGCGAAACAATACTTCACTTTGTGCATAAGTAAAATTAAAACCGATATTATATTTAAAACTATTAATATTATCAGCATAATTAATAGACCAGTCAGTACCTCTATTTATGGTCTTTCCAATATTTTCTTTTGGAAGTGATAATCCAGTGTACAATGGTACAGAAGCATTTCTTGCGGCTAAGATGTCAGATCTTTTATTACTGAAATAATCAAAAGTTGCTGTTAATTTATTTCCAAAGAATCCAAAATCAAATCCAATGTTTTTAGAGTCTTGTATTTCCCAAGTAATATTAGGGTTTGGGGTAGCAGAAAGATAGATGCTGTTGTTTAACGTATAATCTGAACCGAAGTAGCTGTAAAGTTGCTGATCTGTTGTTAACTGGTATCTTGTTAAGAAAAGATATTGATTAAGATATTCTACTCCATTAATTTTTTCTTTTAAATCATCATTCCCCATTCTTCCCCATGAAGCACGTATTTTAAGCTGGTTAATTAATTTGATGTTGTTTTTAAAGAAAGGTTCTTCAGATATTTTCCATCCTGCGCTTATAGCAGGAAACATACCCCAACGTGTAGAAGAAGGGAAATTGAATGATCCGTTATAACGAGCAGAAACTTCTGCAAAATACTTGTCATCAAAGTTGTAGGCCACTCTTCCAAGGAAACTTTCGCGACCATCTTGATAAGCGCTGCCAGTAGCATTTTGTCCTTTAGTGCTTCCAGTAAAAATCTGATCCAATTGGTCGCTCAATAAATCTCTTCTATAAGCATACGTTTGGGTTTTGTCCATTGTAGTTTGTTCATATCCTACAAAAGCATTTACAGCATGTTTGTTAAATTTACGATCGTATGCTAATTTTGCGAAATACGTATTTTGATTTGCAATTCGCTCATCTTGCATTACACTTGTAATACTAGTGCTGTTTTTCACATTGTTGTAACTATCATTTGTTTTGTCATACGAATAAGCATCCCAAGGTTTTGTGAATTTCTTTTCATTACGAACGTTATAGTCAAATGCAGCATACCCGCTAAGAGATAATCCTTCAGTTATCCTTGGTAATTTCAGCTCAAATCCGATTTTTGGGTTTACAATTAAGTTCACCACTTTATCGTAACCTGCCGCCGGTGAAGACATTAAAATTGGGTTTCTACCATTTGTAATACCTGATGATGGAAGTCCGTTTTTCCAATATGCAGGAATAAAAGGATACATACTAACCGTTTCGTGCATAATGCTTCCAATGCTTACTGCTGGATAGTTTCTGTCTTCTTTACGAGTAGCAATATCTAAGTTTACCTTAAAGTTTGAAGTAATGTTGACATCAATATTTGATCTTAAATTGAACTGTCTGTATCTCTCATCACTATATCTAAGGTTACTATCTTGATTTAAATATTGACCAGAAAAGAAGTATTTTACCTGTTCATTACCTCCATTTACAGAAAGAGAAAGGTTGGCCTGTGGAGCATCTTTTCTATAAACTTGTTTCATCCAGTCTGTACTGGTATAGTTTGGATCGTTTCCAGCTTTGTACTTGTCAATTTCTGCCTGAGTATAAGGAAGCGTACTCCCTTTATGAGCATTAAGTTCGTTGTAATACGTCATGTATTCCCACGAATTAACTCTTTCGCTCATTCTAGTTAATTGCTGAACCCCATAAGATCCGTCAACTTTAATAGTTGGAGCACCTACTTTTCCTCTTTTAGTAGTTACTAGAATTACTCCATTTGCAGAACGAACCCCATAAATAGCTGCCGACGCATCTTTCAAAACCGTTACAGACTCAATATCATCGGGATTAATTCTGTTCAAGTCACGGTCAGGAATTCCGTCCACAACTACAAGCGGACTTGTACCTCCACCAAATGAGTTAAAACCTCTAATTAAAAGGCTAGAACTATCATCACCAGGTCTTCCAGAACGGTTATTGGCGATTACTCCAGACATACGTCCAGCGATTCCGTTTGATACGTTTGCAGATGCATTTTGAGTCAAAACACCTCCTTTAATGGATGCAATAGCTCCAGTTGTAGAAGCCTTCTTTTGGGTGCCGTATCCTACAACAACCACCTCGTTCAAAGTCTGATTCTGCTCTTCAAGCTTAATGGTTGTTGCTTGATCTGCGGGAACTTCTTTTGTTAAAAAGCCAGTGTAAGAAAAAACAAGAATACTATTAGAATCAGGAACCTCAATAGTAAAATTACCATCAAAATCGGTAGTCGTCGTTATTTTTGTTCCTTTAACAAGAATATTTACACCAGGAAGAGGTTCCCCTTGAGGACCCGTTACTTTTCCTTTTACTAATTTTTCTACAAACGATAATGCGTTTTCATCCTTTGTAAAAGTTAGATTACTGCTTAGTTTGGTGGAGAATTTTGTTTCTTTTGCCTCAGCAGCAAAAGAAGTTTGCAGAGTAAGTGCTAATAAGGCTCCTGAGGTGAGTTTGGTAATCTTCCATGTCTCAGAAGAAAGCCAATCTTTTGTTGGTTTTTGTTTGGTCATGTTTAGTGGTTTTTGTTGGTTAGCGATTTATTTTCTCGTGGTCCGTTGTTTATCTTTTTTTCATTTTTGAAAAACAAAATGCCTTGAGCTCCTGCAGATTGTTAATGAAAAAAAGACAAATGTGAAATCCAAAAGTATAAATGTTTCTAAATCAACACATACCAGTACCTACCAGTTTTTTGCGATATGTGTAAAAAACATGATGCATTTAAAATAATATAAAAAATAAAGTGGATAATATATGCATAAAACTCAAACTGTCGAAGTTTTTATGAATAAGTAAATGTTTTCTTATTTTTTTGAAGTAAATTTTATTTTTAAATTCATTTTTTTGAAAATAGAAGACAAATTTTATCCTCAAAAACAGTTAGTTTGATTTTGAAAGTGGTTAACATAGTATCAGATTTTTTTTTGCAGTATAATTTTCATTTTTTAAGGCTGCATTATCATTCCAACCATACCAGTCTGGATTTTTATGATAATATGTAGGAGTAAACTTGTTTATCTACCTTCATATTTTGCGATTCGGAGCGATTTTTAGATAATAAAATATCAGAATACACAAGAAAGGATAGAAAACTTATCAAAAAGTCTATTTTTAAAATGTTTTTCTTGTAATCTTAAAAAGATAAAAGAAACAGTTATAAATATGGATTTAATTATATTTTGCTATTTTTGGATTTCATTTTCTTCATAATTAAAAATGGTCTACTAGAGCTTAAAACCTTTTTTCTTAGTGAATTATATCAGTTGTGTTTCTATAATGATATAACCAAATGAATTTTTTCTCGTGGTTTGATTGATAAATGTGATGCACGAAATTTCAAATAGAATTAAAATTCTAGTCTGAAAAAGATTTGTTTTTTGACTCTTTTTAGAAATTTTCGAAAAAGAATATTCACTATTATTAATTAAAATTTTATGAAAAAAGTACTATTTCTATTAGTTCTGACCACTCTTTTTTGGAAGACTAATGCACAGCAAGATCCTATTGCAATTGAAACTCAGAATACAGCATTGATCTTAAAAGTGGCAAAAAACGGATTGCTTTACCAAACTTATTTAGGAACAAAATTGGAAGCTTCGGCGTATAATGCTCTTTCTAAAGAAACAGAAAGAACATTTGTTATAAACGACGGAAATCCATTGCTTAATCTAAGACACCAGGCATATCCAACTTATGGAACTGATAATTTGTTTGAGTCGGCTATCAGAATGACGCATAATGATGGAAATCCTGCTTTGGAGTTAGTTTACGTAAGCTACCAGACAACAAAAATAGATGGTAATACGACTGAAACTAGCATAAAAATGAAAGATCCAGTTTATCCTGTAGAAGTTACACTTCATTATAAATCTTTTTATAAAGAAAATGTAATAGAACAATGGACTGAGATTGTACACCGTGAAAAGAAACCTGTAACGTTGTACAACTATGCTTCCTCTATGCTGCATTTTGACGCAGATAAATATTGGCTGACCCAGTTTCATGGCGATTGGGCAAAAGAAGTTCGAATGCAGGAAAGCGAATTAACTAGCGGTGCCAAAGTAATTGATTCTAAATTAGGCGTGAGAACTAACATGTATCAGACGCCAGTCTTCTTTTTGGCATTAAATGACAAAGCTAATGAGAACACTGGAGAGCTTGTTGCAGGAACAATTGCTTGGTCAGGAAATTTTAAGTTTGCTTTCGAATTAGACAATAAAAAATCACTTAGAATCAGCTCTGGAATTAATCCGTTTGCTTCAGAATATAGTCTTCAGCCTGGAGAAATATTTACTACGCCTTCTTTCATTTACACTTTTTCAAACAAAGGAAAAGGACAAGCCAGCAGAAATTTGCATTCTTGGGCAAAAAACTATGGTGTAAAAGATGGAGACAAATCTCGTTTAACTTTATTAAATAATTGGGAAACGACATTTTTTAATTTCGATGAAAAGAAATTGACAGATATGTTTGAAGATTCGAAAACATTGGGCGTTGATATGTTTTTATTAGATGACGGATGGTTCGGAAATAAGTACCCAAGAAGTGGAGACAAATCTGGTTTAGGAGATTGGCAGGCAACGAAAACAAAATTGCCAAATGGTTTAGGATTTCTTATGCAGCAGGCTGAAAAAACAGGAGTAAAATTCGGAATTTGGATCGAACCCGAAATGGTTAATCCAAAAAGTGAATTGTATGAAAAGCATCCTGATTGGGTTTTAAAATTGCCAAATAGAGATGAGAGTTATTACAGAACACAATTGGTTTTAGATTTATCAAATCCTAAAGTGCAGGATTTTGTGTTTAAAACAGTAGACGATATTATGCAGACCAACGGAGGAGTTGCTTTCTTTAAATGGGATTGCAATCGAATGATGACCAATGCGTATTCTACCTATTTAAAAAATCAACAATCACACTTATTCATTGAATATACCAGAGGTTTATACAAAGTTTTAGAAAGAATTAAAACAAAATATCCGCATTTGCCAATGATGCTTTGCGCTGGCGGCGGAGGAAGAACAGATTATGCTTTCTTAAAATATTTCACGGAGTTTTGGGCAAGTGACAATACAGATCCTTACAATAGAGTATTTATTCAGTGGGGCTTCTCGCAGTTTTTTCCAGCTTTTTCGATTTGCAATCACGTAACATCATGGGGAAATCAGTCTATTAAATTCAAAACAGATGTTGCCATGATGGGTAAATTAGGTTTTGATATTAATATAAAAGAACTGAAAGAAAAAGAGTTAAAATATACTCAGGATGCAGTGGCTAACTATAAAAGACTAAGTTCTGTAATCTGGCATGGCGATATGTATCGAATTGTTTCTCCTTATGAAGATAGCCGTGCTGTATTAATGTATGTTAATGAATCAAAAGACAAAGCCGTTTTATTTTCGTATACGCTTCATCCTCTTTATGATCCACAATATAATTTGGTTCGTTTTCAAGGTTTAAATGCCAATAAAACGTATAAAGTAGAAGAAATTAATTTAATGCCTGAGGCAAAGAAAACGCTGCAAGAATCAGGAGAATCTTTTAAAGGAGATTATTTGATGAATGTAGGTTTAAGAGTTTCCTCTTCGAAAGTAGAATCAAGTGTTGTGCTTGAAATTACAGCAGTATCTGCAAATTAAGATTTTTTTCTAAAATAAAATCAGCTGTTTGATCTCGTTATAAGATAATGAGATTAAGCAGCTGATTTGTTTTTATACGGTTTCCATTCAAATAAAATCCAATTTAATCTACTCAAATCTGCTAGATCTGCGTGAAATATTTTGCGCTATAGATTTTCAGGCAGATTTAAAATGATTGGAACAATTTCGTCAGTTTCCATAATAATTTACTTTTTTGAGAGTAGTAAGAAAAAAATGTGTTCGAGCACATTTTTTATGTTTTTCTTTTTTTTATTAAAACATAATATATACATTTGGCTCTAAATGATGGTAATATTTATTAAATATAAAATTTTACATACAGATTGTTGAATTATAATTGATGATGTGAGAATTGGTTATTAATAATTGAATTTAATGGATTGCGAATATGCCATTTTAAAACAAAAAGTACAATTACTATTACAAGGTTTAAAAGTTGAAAAAAAATAGTGGCTCACTTTCTGGATTTGAGCTTAGAAAATATTGTTTTAAGGTTTGTTTATTTTATAAAAAGTAATTACCCGGTGGCTAAAATTCACTCACAATTGATTTTACTAAATGAATCTGCTATTTTATTGAAAGTAGCGGCTGGAAACGAATTGATGTATACAGAACTTGTCGAAAAATATTGGCAAAAAGTATTGCAGCATGCACTCAGTTTTGTAAAATCGTATCCAATTGCTGAGGAATTAACCCAAGATGTCTTTCTTCAAATTTGGAATAAACGAGAAAAGTTAGCCGAAGTAAACAGCTTTGACAATTATCTTTTTATCATCAGCCGAAATCTGATTATTACTCATATTCGAAAAAAATTAGTTGAAACAGATTCGCTTAAGGGAGAAAAATTGCAAGAGTTATTTTTTAAGCCCGATGAACAGTATGAGTTTAAAGAATTGGTTGAAATTATAAACGAAGGTGCCGCACTTTTGCAGGAACCAAGACGTTCTGTTTTCTTATTAAGTCGAATGGAAGGCAGAGATACAGATTATATTAGTAAAGAACTTGGTATTGCAACCAGAACTGTGCGCTGGCACTTATTACAGTCATTAAACTTCCTTAGAAACCACCTTCATAAAGAATATAATATCGATTTATTGATGTTAGTTTTATTCATCGTGTATTTTTTTTCATAATTTTTTCATTTTTCATTGCCACTTTAACAACCAATCCTCGTCTTTATAATTGAAGGCATGTTTTGGCTATTCAAAAACCCCGTATTTATGTATCAAAAAGAACAATTTAAAGTACTCATGGAGCATTTTGTTTCAGGTGAAATTTCATCTGAAGGAAAGGCAGCTTTACTTGCAATGCTTGACAATCCTGAATATTCAGAGGAATTTGATGCTATTCTTCGGGAAAATTATGATTCTATTGAAATTCCACAAGTTAGTCCTGAAGCGACTGATAAATTTATAAGTGAGCTTAGAAAGAAAATGGATGTTTCTCAAGAAGAAGAAGAAGAAGAAGATTCACAATCGTCTGTTTTCAGTTTATTCAATTGGCGAAAAATTGCGGTTGCGGCCAGTATTTTACTTGTCATGGGCTACGGAACACATCTTTTTTTCCAAAATAAGAATAAACAATCTTTACAATTGGCATCAAAAAAGATCGAAGATAAGGCGCCAGGAAAAACAGGTGCGATACTTACGCTTTCCAACGGTTCTAAAATAGTATTGGACAGTGTTGGAAACGGATTATTGGCAAATCAAAGCCATACAACTGTTTCAAAAAAAAATGGCGGTCTTGTATATAACGCTGATGACAATGCGCAAGTGGTTTACAATACAATGACTACGCCAAGAGCTCATCAATATCATCTGCAATTATCAGATGGAACAAAAGTATGGCTCAACGCATCATCGTCTATTACTTTTCCAACTTCATTTGCTGCAAACGAACGAAAAGTAAAGATAACTGGCGAAGTCTATTTTGAAGTTGCCAAAGATAAGAGTAAGCCATTTAGGGTTTTGGTTAATGATATGCAAGTAAATGTATTAGGAACTCATTTTAATATAAATTCATATGAAGATGAGTCCACTGTAAATACTACGCTTTTGGAAGGAAGTGTATTAATTACAGAGAAAAGTAAAAAAATACTCTTAAAACCAGGACAGCAGGCACAAAAACTTAAATCGGGTGTAATTGCTGTAAACGATAATGTAAACACAGATGAAGTAATAGGGTGGAAAAATGGTTTGTTTTATTTTGAAAATGCAAATCTTGAAAAGGTTTTACGCCAATTGAGCCGTTGGTATGATGTAGAAGTAGTTTATGAGAAAGGTGTGCCTTCAAGATCATTTGAAGGAGAAATTCAAAGAGATCTTAATTTGTCGCAAGTATTGCGAATTTTAGAAAAAAATAAAGTTCATTTCAAAATTGAAGGTAAGATTTTGAGAGTGATGCCAGATTAAACAAAAGGATTAGATCCTTTAAAAATATTTATTTACGATTCATAAAAAAGCCAGCAGATGTTGGTAGCATTTGCTGGCTTGTTCCTTAAAACTAAGGAACAGTTATGGAAAAATAAATAAACAAACCAAGCAAGGAGAATTTAATATTAACCAAAACCATTACGAAAGTATGAAATTATTACCAAAACCAAAGCCAAAGAAACATTGGCTCTCATCAAAAACCCGGAAAGTTATGAAATTAGCCTCCATACTGGTTGTTGCCATGACTTTACAAGTTTCGGCATCAGTATCATCGCAGACTGTTACTTTTTCTGGAAAGAACGTTGCGATTAAAAAAGTATTATCAGTCATAAAGAATCAAACAAATTATGTTTTTTTCTATGATGTTGAAATTCTGAAAAATCTTAAACCAATTTCTTTAAACGTAGTCAATGCTCCAATAGAGAAAGTGCTGCAGCAGACTTTTGCAGATCAATCTATTACATGGATTATTGAAGGAAAAACAATCTCGTTTGCACGTAATGCAGAGAAAGTAAAGAGTCCTAATTTGGTAACAATACAAAAGCAGATTAAAGGTAAAGTAGTTGATGATGCAGGTATGCCTATTCCTGGAGCTAATGTTAAGGAGAAAGACGGAACAGCTTCTGTGCAAACTGATGTAGATGGAAGCTTTTCTATTACAGTACAGTCATCAAATAGTATTTTGGTTGTTTCTTACGTTGGTATGGAAACTAGAGAGATAAAAATATCTGGTGAGTTTTTATCCGTTACTCTAACTCCACAAAAGCAAAAGTTAGAAGAAGTTTTGGTACAGGTTGCTTACGGAACCCAGAAAAAAAAGACACTTACGGGGGCACAAGCATCTGTAACTCAAAAAGCGCTTGAAGATCGCCCTATTACTAGTTTAACAACAGGACTTCAGGGAACAATGTCTGGAGTAACCGTTACTACTACCAGCGGTCAGCCTGGAAAAGATGGTGCTGCTATTAAAATACGTGGTATTGGAACTTTAAATAATAGTAATCCTTTAGTCGTAGTTGATGGGGTTATAGCATCAATGAGTGAGGTGAATCCTTCTGATGTTGAAAATGTGACTGTTTTAAAAGATGCAGCCTCTTCGGCCATTTATGGTTCAAGAGCAGCAAACGGAGTGATTTTGGTTACTACTAAAAAAGGGAAAAAAGGAGGAGTTCAGGTACATTTTGAATCCAATACGGGAATTCAGCATTTAGGTCCTTTACCTAGTTATTTACCTGCTTGGCAGCAAGCAGAAATGTTTAATCAGGCAAAGTTAAATGAGGGAACTTCTGTAGATAATCTGCCGTGGAGTGCAGATAAAATTCAGAAATTAAAAGATGGAAGCGATCCGTATAATTATCCTGATACTGATTGGTTGAAATTATTCTACAAGCGTGCAGCCCTGCAAAGTAACCATTATGTTAGAGTGAGCGGCGGCGATGGCAACTCACAATATTCTTTTTCTCTAGGGTATTTTGATCAGAATGGTAATGTAGATGGTTTGCGAAATCAAAAATATTCAAGCAGATTCAACATCAATTCAAAAATTAGTGAAAGGTTAAATGTCAATGGTAACATAGCCTATCAATATATGCCTACACAGGAGCCAATAAGTTCTTATGCGCCTGGTTTTAGTTCTATGTTAAAGCTTCTTAATCGTATTTCTAATACAGTTGTAAATCAATATCCAAATGGTCAGTATGGTTATGTTGGTGATGGAAATCCTATGGCTTGGTTAAATTCAGGTTCTGAAAATAAAACTATAGCAAATACACTTACAGCAAATATTGGTGCTGATTGGGAACTTGTAAAAAACTTGCATTTCAGACCAGCAGTTCAATATCGCGGTACTTCAAGCCAAAGAAAGCAGTTCATGGAAAAAATCGAGTATTTTAGTCAGGCAACAGGTGCCGTAACAAAAACTCAAGGACCTAACCAATTGTACCAAGTTTGGGATAAGAACACATATTATAATTTGCAAGCTTTATTGGACTATAAGTTAGATCTGGGAGAAAATCATCATTTGACATTTCTAGGTGGATCTACTAAAGAGTACAGTCTTTATGAATATGTTTCTGCTTATCGACAAGATTTTTTAAATAATGAACTTACAGAAATAAATGCAGGTCCGTCAACTGGGCAAAAATCTGAAGGTTATTCTAATGATTGGGCTTTACAAGGCTATTTTGGAAGATTTAATTATAATTATAATGATCGTTATCTGTTTGAAGCAAATTACAGATATGATGGTTCTTCCCGTTTTACAGGAGACAATAGATGGGCATCATTTCCTTCGTTCTCAGCAGGTTGGAATATTTCAAATGAGCAATTTTTTGAACCGGTTAAAGATGTCGTTAATTCATTAAAATTTAGAGCATCATGGGGTAAATTAGGAAATCAGCAAACAACGGTTGATGGAGTAGCAACTACTTATCCAACTTATGCAACTGTTGAATCTGGAGAAGATTACTCTTTCAATCAATCTTTGGCTCCAGGCATTGCGCCTAATAGTGGTGCCAATAACGATGCTAAATGGGAAACTACTACAGCTACTGATTTTGGATTTGATATTTCTGTACTCAATAACAGTTTGTCATTTACGGTTGATTATTTTACTAAAGACACAGACGATATTTTAATGACTTTGCCAGTTGGAGAAGTATATGGTTTAAAAGCTCCAATTGTAAATGCAGGTTCAGTATCTAATAAAGGATGGGAATTTTCAGGAAGATACACTACAAAAATTAGTGATGTTAAACTTGATCTAGGTGCAAACCTTACATACATCAATAATGAGATTACCGATTTAAAAGGTGTAGGACCTATAATTGGTTCAGGAAGTATAACATTTCAGCAAGTTGGATACCCTATCAATTCATTATACGGTTATAAAAGTGAAGGAATCTTTAGGACAAAGGAAGAAGTTGCTAGTCATGCTAAACAAAATGCAAATACTGCCCCTGGAGATTTAAAATATGAAGATATTAATCATGATGGTAAAATTGATGCGGCTGACAGAACATATTTAGGGACTTATTTTCCTAAAACTACATACGGATTTAATATTGGTGCAACCTATAAAGCGTTTGAAGTGTCAGCATTTTTTCAGGGAGCAGCTGGTGTAAAAGCAAACGTATCAACTATGATAGGGCAAATAGGAGGATCAAGTTCTAAACCTACGACAGCATTTTTAGACAGCTGGACGGTTGACAATCCAGATGCTTCTTTCCCTAGGCTTTGGACTTCTTACAAACAAAATGATCCAGAAAGTACACCATCATCTTTTTGGGTAAAAGATGCTTCTTATCTGCGTTTAAAATCGTTAATGGTTGCTTTTAATTTTCCGGAAAGCCTAAATAAAAAGCTTGGAATTGCAAATGCTAAGATTTATTACAGCGGACAGAATATTCTAACGTTTACTGATTTTTATTCCTGGATAGATCCAGAAGTAGGTTCGAACGCTAGTATTTATAGCTATCCACAAGTAGTAACAAACTCGATTGGACTTAGTATCAATTTTTAATTAAAGATTTTTTTAAATAATACGTTATGAAGAAAATACTTCTTTTTATATGTTTTGCAGCAACCTTAAGTGTAGTTAGCTGTCAGGACGACTTTTTGGAAAGAACTCCAAAAGATGCTTATAGTGATGCTTCATTATGGTCTTCAAAAGCAGATGCTACAGCGGCTTTAAACGGATGTTATGCTGGCTGGGAGTCTGGATCTGCTATTATTGGCGATGACTGTTTTACAGATAATGGTTTTGATCAGTTTGGCTGGGATGGATATGAACCAATGGCTTCGGGATTAGTGAGTCCGGGAGACGAGTGGTTTCCCAATTACTGGAGCTTTAAAACCATTCAACGATGCAATTGGTTTCTAAGTAATGTTGATAAGACACCTGCATCTTCTCTAAATGAAGACCTAAAAAACAGAATGAAATCTGAAGTTCGTTTTTTGAGAGCTTACCAATATTATAAAATGACAAATTATTATGGAGATGTGCCTTTGGTTACAACCGCATTAACTCCTGCTGAGTCAAACACAATTCCGAGAACTCCAAAAGCCGAAGTTGTGGCATTTATTATGTCAGAACTGGATGCAATTACTCCTTTTCTTCCAGTTAATTATTCAGGTGCAGATATAGGGCGTATTACCAGAGGAGCTACACTGGGATTGAAGGCAAGAATTCAGCTTATTCAAGGTGATTATGCTGGAGCAGCAACAACTTCTGCATTATTAATGACAGCTCCTTTTACGTATACTTTATTTCCAAATTTCGAGGAGCTTTTTAGACCAATGAATCATGATAATCAGGAAACACTACTTAATTGTCAGTCTTTAAAAGATCTTAATTCTGAATGGTATCCAATAGGATATGCTCCGAAATCACAAGGAGGATGGAGTTCTTATGCGCCAACACAATCACTTGTAGATGCTTATGAAACGATTAACGGAAAAACAATCGAAGAAGATGCAACCTATGATCCGTTGCAACCTTACAAAAAAAGAGACCCACGTTTAGATATGAGCATTATTAGACCAGGATCTTTCTATATGGGATCCTATTTTGATCCATATCAAGGTGATGATGATTACAATTTAGTAATGGATAATACATCGCAGACAGGATATAATCTTAAAAAATACATTTCTAATCTGGACGATTATAGAGGAACAGATTACGGTACTGATATTGACAATGTTGGAGGAGCTATAATGGTGATTAGGTATGCAGAGGTTTTATTGACTTATGCAGAGGCTAAAATCGAATTGAATCAGATTGATGAGTCTGTATATGATGCCATCAATAAAGTTAGAACTAGAGCAGGAATGCCTAATGTTGACAAAACGGTGTATAATAACCAGTCTAAAATGCGTGAGTTAATCAGAAGAGAGCGAAGAGTAGAACTAGCTTTTGAAGGACTAAGATTTATTGATACAAGACGTTGGAAGATTGCACAAGATGTGATGCCTGGAGTGGTAAAAGGAATTTTAGAAGGATCTGTAGACCATTCAAACGGTAATTTAACATTAATACCTAATACTGTAAAAGAGGTTACAACACGTGTTTTTACAAATCCTAAACATTATGTATTGCCAATTAAGCAGAAAGAAATAGATATCAATAAGAACTTAAAACAAAATGTTGGTTACTAGTATTATGTAAACTTTTACTGTTGTTTAAGTTTTGAATTAAATAGAGAGAGAGGAGCTCGGGCTCCTCTTTTTAATTTTATAGTTTGCCATAATCGTTTCTCAGAGCAGTTCTGTTTATTACATTTTAACTGCTAAAAGCGGAGAAATTTGAAAATCAAATGCAGAAAGTTCTATTGTAGAATTGCTACTGCTTTGGAAAACTATTATCTGAAAATAATTTAATAAAATGTATTTATGAAAAAAGTATTTCTGTTGTTGCTTTTCGTTTTTTTTGCAAAAACAACAATACTTACATCACAAACAATATCGCCAATATGGGCATCCGATAATGGTGATGGAACTTTTAAAAATCCACTGCTGTGGGGTGATTGGCCTGATCCTGATTTAATTCGTGTTGGTGACGAGTTTTATTTTGTTTCCACAAGTATGCATTATGTGCCTGGATGTCCAATTTTAAAGTCTAAAGATTTGGTCAATTGGGAAATGGCTGGTTATGCAGTAGATAAATACAATGAAGATAAGCGTTACAATTTACAGGATGGAGACCGATACCTGAGAGGTTCTTGGGCAGCGACAATTCGTCATCATAACGGATTGTTTTACGTTGGATTTTGCACGCCAAACTGGGATAAAGAAAAAGGGAATTTTTCCATTTGTACAGCAAAAAATATCAATGGTCCGTGGACCAGAACTATTTTTCCAGAATATTTATATGATCCAGGTTTGTTTTTTGACGACAACGGAAAAGTATATGTGGCGCATGGACAGCAAAAATTGTATATAACAGAACTAAATGCAGATGCTTTATCTGTTAAAACTCCGCAAAAAGAAATTTACGATAATAGAGAATATCCTTATCTCGAAGGATCGCATATGTATAAAGTAAATGGGAAATATTACATTCTCGGTTCTACCGGTGGTACAAAAGGTCGACAAGTTTGTTTGAGATCGGATAATATTTATGGACCTTACGAATCTAAAGTAGTCATCAATGACGATCATACGTATCCCGGAAATGGTTTGCATCAGGGCGGAATGGTGCAGTTAAAAGACGGATCATGGTGGTTTATCATTATGCAGGATCGTGGGCCAATTGGTCGTACACCCAATTTAGAACCAGTGACGTGGGTTGATGGATGGCCAATGTTAGGTGTTAATGGCAAAGGAGTGGAAACTTATAAAAAGCCTATTGTAAATGAAACATCTGCTATTAAGGTTCCTGCTGCATCCGATGAATTCAACAATTCAAATCTTGGATTGCAATGGCAGTGGAATCACAATCCCAATGATAAAAAATGGTCGCTTAAAGAGCATAAAGGTTATATGCGCTTAAAAGCTTTGAAAGCTAGTAGGCTTTACGAAGCCCAAAATACTTTGACCCAAAGAGTTCAAGGGCCATATTCAACAGGAACTGTAGAAATGAATGTGAGCGGTTTGAAGGATGGAAACACCGCTGGTTTTGGTATTTTTCAAGTTCCGTATGCGTATGTAGCTATACAGCAAAAAGGAAAAGAAAAAAATCTGGTGATGGTTAATAACGATACTATCATAACATCAGTAAAATTTACAGGAAATACGATTTGGCTTAAAGCCAATGTAACGCACGAGAACTATATCGCAACTTTTGAATATAGTACCGATGGCAAAAAATTTCTGCATATAGGGAATACTTTAAAAATGGGACTTGGTTTAGATTGGACAGCCAATCGTTTTGCCTTGTTTAATTTTAGCACTAAAGCTGCAGGCGTGGATGGTTTTGCCGATTTTAACTGGTTTCATTTCAATAATGAAAATGCATTTAAAAAAGAAGAAGCATCAGTAATTCCGAAGAAATTTGCTCATCCCGATCGCGTTCGTTATGATGGGAAAGGAATGTATATTGAAGGAAAAGAATTTTTTGCTTATAGTGCAGCATTCCATTATTTCCGTTGCCCAAAAGAACTTTGGAGAGATCGGTTTAAAAAAATCAAAGAAGCAGGATTTAATACTGTAGAGACTTATATACCTTGGAATTGGCATGAACGCGAAATGCCAGATAATATTAACGATTATTCTAAACTTGATTTTACAGATTTACTGGCTTGGTTAAAAATGGCACACGAAGAATTTGGTTTCTACACCATTGTTCGTCCGGGGCCTTTTATTTGTGCTGAGTGGTCTGGAGGCGGTTATCCGCAATGGTTGGCCAAATATAGTCCGGGTAAAGAAACTTTTTGGCTTCGCAGTGCGGATCCTGAACATATAAAGTGGTCACAGCATTGGTATAGTGCCGTATGCAAAGCATTAGAAAACGAACAAATTTCGCGTAAAGCAAAAGGGAAAAAAGGTATTATTTTGCTCCAAATTGAGAATGAATATAATCACGATGATTCTGCAAACAAAGAAGTTTTACTTAAAGGATTGTATGAATCTGTAAAGGATAATGGTATTGATATTCCAATGTTTACCTGTCTTACTGAGGAATGTCGTAGTAGTACTGATGCAGAATTATCTCAAGTATTTGATAGTGATAATTATTATGTAGGACTTAACGAAGCACCAAGCTGTGCAATCAGAATGGCCGATCTTAGAAATAAACAACCTGATTCACCCGGATTTGTAACCGAACTTCAGGGCGGATGGTTTTCTTTGGTTAATGGAAAATTGAGCGAAGATAATTATTCAGATGCTCGTCATTATAAAGCGATCAATCTAATGAGCTTATTAGGAGGTGCTTCTGGAATAAATGCTTATATGTTTTTTGGAGGAACCCATTTTGAAGGATGGGGAGCCCGCGGAATGACAACTTCATACGATTATAATGCACCTATTAGAGAAAATGGTGATTTAAGCGCGAAATATTATGTTGCAAAAGAAATTGGTGATTTCTTAAAAATATATGGCGCAAAATTAATGCAATCTGAAGGCGGGCCATGCGATTTGAGTATAGATGGGAAACCAGCTCCGAAAAACCTTTTTGGTGGAGTACGTATTGCTGCCGATGGGACAAAATTTGTCTTTCTGCATAATACTGATGATAAAAATCCGATATCAGGAAAAGTTACTCTTACTCCTGGGAAAATCAATAAAACTAGCGAGCCAATTTATAACATCAATCAGAATGGCGAGAAAGTCTTAATTGAAACGACAGGAGCAAATTCAAAAGAAACTATAAATATTCCTGCTTTTGATGTCGATTTCAAACTAGCCGATCTTGATGCAAAAGTATTGGTGATTCCGCCCAGAAAAAATCCTTCAGAAGGCGAGTGGTGGCCAAAGAACAGTATCGTTGAAAAAAGGAGTTCAGATCATAAAAGCATTCGTATTTCAAAAGTATTTATGAAAGATGATCCGAAAGAAAGTGCGGTATGGGCGCCTTTGAAAGAAGAAACTTCTCTTTCAGAAAACGGAGTAAATGATTTTAGATACAGCTATTATAAAACAAACATCAAACTTACAAAAGAACAGGCGGTTAGTCAGAATAAGCTATTATTCAACATGTTTACCCGCGACATTGTTAATGCAGAGGTAAATGGACAAATAGCCAAAAGAATAGCTCCAGATAAAGCCGATGCGCAATCTTGGCCAACCCGTGATTGTTTTATTCGTATTGGATCAGAGGTATTTGACAATCAGTTTGACGTGTCTGGATTATTGAAAGAAGGAAATAATGAAATTATAGTAGTTTATGAAAACTTAGGGCATGCACACGGTTATATGCCAATGGAAGAATTAGCAGGTATAAGACGTGCAGGTTTATCTGATTCTACTGCTAAAATAAACTGCGAACTGAAATGGGAAATTGCTAAAGATTTAGGTGGTATTACAGCAGGATTTACCAAACCAGAATTCAAAACTTCTAAATGGGAAAAAATCAATCTTGATACCACAACAGAACTTTTGAAGAAAGGAAACGGAGCTCTGATTAAAGCAGATCCAACCAATTTAGTTACGTGGTATCGTACAGAATTTGAACTTAACGAAAATGCTGATGCTGAAAAAATGTGGAAACTTTTAATTAATGCTTCAGGTAATGGTTATATGTATTTGAACGGACATAACATTGGAAGGCATTGGGAAGCAGGTCCGCAACGCGAATTCTATTTGCCAGAATGCTGGCTTCGTTTTGGAAAGAACGAAAAAAATGTCATCAGCATTCAGCTTCGCCAAACCATAAATGGTGCAGGAATAAAAGGAATGGAGATTAAGGAATATTGATTAAAAGACTGGTTTGGCATTAAAACTAGTTCTTTAATCAAAAGGCATAAAATCAATTATTGACTGTCTAAAAAATGTAATAATGAAAAACACAATTGCACTTTTAATCTTGCTGTTTATTGTAGGAACAGCTACATCACAAAACAAAACAGCAAATCAATTATCAGTAAATCAGATAGCAGATTTTAAAATAGGAGAAAATGATTTCATGCTTAACGGAAAGCCATATGTTGTAAGATGCGGGGAAATGCATTTTGCCAGAATACCTAAAGAATATTGGGCGCATCGTTTAAAAATGGCAAAAGCAATGGGATTAAATACGGTTTGTGCCTATTTGTTTTGGAATATGCATGAGCCAGAACCGGGAAAATTTAATTGGACAGGAATGGCTGATGCTGCTGAGTTTTGCAATTTGGCACAACAAGAAGGATTGTACGTTATTTTACGTCCAGGACCTTATGCTTGTGCAGAATGGGATTTTGGTGGTTTTCCGTGGTGGCTGCTTAAAAAGAAAGATATTAAGCTTCGCTCACAAGATCCTTATTATCTTGAGCGCTGTCGTATTTATTTAAAAGAAGTGGGGCGTGTTTTGGCTCCACATCAAATTAATAATGGAGGCAATATTATTATGACTCAGGTAGAGAACGAATATGGGTCTTATGGAGCAGACAAGGAATATTTAGGCAAAATAAGAGATTATTTGAAAGAAGCAGGTTTTACCGTTCCGCTTTTTACTTGTGATGGGCCTTCACAGTTAAAAAATGATGTGAGAGAGGATATTTTTAGTGTAGTAAATTTTGGAGGAAATCCTGAGTCAGCTTTCAAATCACTAAGAGAAGTTCGTCCCAAAGGACCTTTAATGTGTGGAGAATATTATCCAGGCTGGTTTGATTCTTGGGGAACTAAACATCATACAGGTTCAGCCGACAATGTAGCAAAAGAAATAAAATACATGCTAGACCACAAAGCGTCCTTTAGCATATATATGGCACATGGCGGCACTACTTTCGGATTGTGGACAGGCGCTAACAGTCCGCCTTATTTGCCTCAGACTTCAAGTTATGATTATGATGCTCCAATTAGTGAGGCAGGATGGGATACTGAGAAGTTTTATACTTTACGCAAACTTTTTGCTAACTATTTGCAGGAAGGAGAAACTTTGCCAAAAGTTCCTGCGAGGAATAAAGTCATTAAAATACCAGAATTTGCGACCACAAAAGTAGCTCCTTTATTTTCTAATCTTCCCGATTTTATTGAAGACAAAAATCCACAGAATATGGAAGAATACAATCAGGGATTTGGAAGCATATTGTATAGAACAATATTGAAGGGCGGAAAAGCAGCTACTTTAAACATAAAAGAAATACATGATTATGCATGGGTTTTTATTGATGGAAAAAAAATAGCAAGTCTTGACCGAAGAAAAGAAGAAAATAGCTGTAAAATACCTGCCACAAGAAAAGGAGCCGTTTTGGATATTTTGGTTGAAGCAACGGGCAGAGTAAATTATGGCGGGGCATTACATGATAGAAAAGGTATAACCGAAAAAGTATTTCTAACCGATAGTGACTCAAAAAATATTGATTTGTATAACTGGAAAGTTTTTCCAATTGCTTTAAACAATAACAAAACTCCTGATTATTTAAAATTCGAAACAAGGAATACAACAATGCCAGCTTTTCATAAAGGAAACTTCGTACTAGATGAAACCGGTGACACATTTTTAAATGTATCTACTTGGGGTAAAGGTTTGGTTTGGATAAACGGGCATTGTTTAGGCAGATTTTGGAATATTGGGCCTACACAATCTATGTATGTTCCAGAGCCATGGCTTAAAAAAGGAAATAACGAGGTGGTTGTTTTAGATTATATGGGACCTTCTAAAAATGTCCTTTCAGGAATGGAACTCCCTATACTTGATGCTTTAGCGCCTTCTTTAGTTAGAACAAAGCACAAAAAAGAGAATCAAAAATTGCAGTTGCAAAAT
Organism: Flavobacterium sp. UW10123; assembly: GCF_040538975.1. Classification (NCBI taxonomy): domain Bacteria; kingdom Pseudomonadati; phylum Bacteroidota; class Flavobacteriia; order Flavobacteriales; family Flavobacteriaceae; genus Flavobacterium; species Flavobacterium sp. UW10123. Next base: position 134,089 of record NZ_JBEWQE010000005.1, on the reverse strand, counting down.
CAGGTGCCTGCATTTACTGGTACAGCGAAACCTTCGATTGAATGGCAGGAAGCAAAGTTTAAAACTGTAACTGGACGTTATGTATGTTTTGAAGCTTTAAACGGATATCAGGAAAAAAGCCCTTATGCATGTTTGGCCGAATTATATCTTTTTGACGAAAATGGAAAAGAAATTCCGCGCACCAAATGGAAAGTGGTTTATGCGGATAGCGAAGAAACAGAAAGTGAAGATGGAAGATCAGATAATGTATTTGATTTGCAAAGCACTACCTATTGGCATACTCAATATTCGGAAACAGAAGACAGCTTTCCTCATCAGATTGTAATTGATTTAGGGAATATTAAAAGTATTGGCGGAATGAAGTTTCTTCCACGTCAGAATTCTCCAAACGGACAAATAAAAGAGTATAACATTTACATAAGCAAAGAACTGTTTAAGGGTTTATAAACTGACAATTGTTTAGTTCTAAAAATTAAAATCAGTATGTTTAAAATCAATCAATATTTAGTTCTGTTATGCCTCTTTTTATTGCAGAGTACTTTTGGAGCATTTGCTCAGAAGTCAACATTAAAGGGCATGACAGCATCTGCAAAAAATCCCGGAAAGACTTTAAATTTAAATACCAATTGGGCTTTTTTTAAAGGTGATGCCAAGGGTGCAGAAACAATAAATTGTCAGGATAAAGACTGGGCTTCGATAAGTATTCCGCATACCATGCGTCTTGAAAAAAAGCATAATGGAGGAAATGCAATTTATCAGGGAATTGGCTGGTATCGCCGTTATTTTAAATTGGATAAGCTGAATCAAAACAAAAGAATCACCTTAAACTTTGAAGGTGTTCAAATGAATTGTGATGTGTTTTTAAATGGAGAAAAACTAACAACGCATTATGGTGGTTACATCGGATTTGTGATAGATATAACCAATAAGGTTAAGTATGATGAAAATAACGTTTTGGCTGTTAGGGTTTCTAGTGAAAATGATCCATTGACACCTCCAGGTAAACCACAATCTGGATTGGATTTTTATTATTACGGCGGAATTTATCGCAATGTAACTCTTACTGTAACAAACAAACTGTATGTCTCAGATCCACTTGAAGCAAATAAAATTGCAGGAGGTGGGCTTTTTATTACTTACCCAAAAGTGAGTAATGATAAAGCAGAAGTAAGCATAAAAACGCATGTTGTCAATGAGACCAATATGAGTAAATCAGTTCTTTTAAAAACAAGTATAAGGAATAAAGAAGGAATAGAAGTTGCAAAGGGTAGCGGTACAGCATCTTTTTATGGAGAAAAAGACTTTTTGCAAAATCTTACTGTTTTAAAGCCAAAATTATGGCATCCTGATCATCCCTATTTATATGAGGTTGTTTCAGAAGTTTATGACGGAAAAGAGCTTACTGACGTTAAAACCACAAAAATTGGGATTCGCACTATTTCTTTTAAATCACCGACAGGAGAAGCAGACGGTTTTTATATCAATGGAAAAAAGCTCTATCTGCGTGGTGCAAACCGTCATCAATGTTATCAGAACATAGGAGATGCAGCATCAAATTCGATGCAGTATCGCGATGCTTTACAAATCAAAAAAGGAGGTTTTAATGCGGTTAGAGCATCTCATTATCCTCAATCTCCAGCTTTTCTAGATGCTTGTGATGAGATTGGTTTGCTGGTTATTGAATGTGAACCGAGCTGGCAGTTTTTTAATAAAGATTCTGTATTTATAGCTCGTACCCATCAAAATGTCAGGGAAATGATCAGAAGAGACCGTAACAGACCTTCGGTTTTTTTATGGGAAACGTCTCTTAACGAGTCGCCTACACCAGATTATTGGGCAAAAGAAATAGTAAAGATTGCACATCAGGAAATGCCAAACGATCAAATGTTTACTTCTGATGATTTCTTTGCAAAAGGAAGAAAATTCTATGATGTAAGTTACAAAGTGATTAATGAAGATGGCACAGATCCTATGATTACAATGCCTTCACTTACCCGTGAATGGGGAGACACTTGGATGGCAGATCCTGAAAAAGAAAATGGACTTAGAGCTTCACGAATTTATACCGAAAAAGGACTTTTAGCACAATGCTATTTAAGGCAAAATGCACTTAACGGAAGTATGCTCGAAGAAGAAGGCGCCTACTGGGATCATGCCAGACTCGATGCTAATAAAAGAATAGGAGGTTACTTCTTATGGAGTTATAACGATTACACCAGAGGAACCGATAGCATCACAGCTTTTAGCGGAGTGGTAGACATAGACCGTTATGAGAAATTCGGATACTATCAGCTCAAAGCAATGCAGGACGCGCGAAACCCTGTTTATGGACCAATGGTATATGTTGCCAGTTACAATAATCGCCCAGATCTCGATTCGGTTATTACTGTTTTTTCTAATTGTGATAAGGTTCGATTATATCGTAATGATGTATTTGTCGGTGAAATGACAAGAAAGGAGAATGCTAAAACAGCTCCTTTTGTAGCAGCCAAAGGTGGAAGCCCATATTTTAAGTTTAGGACAAATGATTATCAATCTGGTGAATTAAAGGCAGAAGGGATAATCAATGGAAAAGTAGTTTGCACTCATGCTGTTAAAACTCCAGGTGAAGCCGATCATCTTGAAATAGAAGTCGCAGATCGTGGAATTAATCCAATCGCAGATGGCTCTGATATGGTTCCTTTTTATATTAAAGTTTGCGACAAAAACGGAACTGTTCTTAGCAATAAAAGTCCATTAGAAACATATCAAGTTAATGTGGAAGTCTCTCGAAATGGCGTACTGATTGGCGCAAATATTCCACGTATTAAAATTGCTTCACAACAAACAGAAGGAGGAATCGGGTACGGAATAATTCGAACAACCAATCAAGCCGGGGATATTGTAATATCAGTTTCCAGTCCCGGACTAAAATCAGCGAAAACAGATATTAAATCCGTTCAATATCAGGGAGAATATGTTCCAGATGGTGATCATGCAAAATGGGAGACAGAAAAAGAAACCAATATGGAACAGTCGGTTTCAAATAAAACAAAATCAGAAGCATTGCCTCCAGTTATAAAACTTGTTGCAAATCAAGTGAGTCTGTCGAATAAAATCGATAACAAAGGACTGGAGAATATTTTAGATGCAAATGCTTCGACATTGTGGTCATCTTCAAAAAGGAATTTGCCAGTTGTAATGCAAATAGACCTTGGAAAGAAAATGATGCTGCAAGGAAGTAAAATCGTTTGGGGAAAAGACAGCGATTGGTACACGTACTCTCTAGAAGTTTCTGAAGACGCTACAAAGTGGAGTAATGTGTTTAAGGAAATAAAAGTTTCTGGTCAGGATTACAAGCCTTTACTATTTAAGTATGAAAACATAAAATATGTGAGAGTAATTATTTTGGATGTACAGCCTGAGAATAGTAAAACCGCAATCAAAGACATAGAATTTTATGGTGTTTCCATGTAAATGAAAAATTAATATAGAGGTTCCATAAGTGCGAGAATGAACCAAATTAAATCTTAGTAAATGACAATAGAAAATTGAAATCAAACAATGTTATTTCAAAAAAATATAATAATCTAAATATTATCAAATGAAAAAAAGTCTTTTTATTTTATCCGTTTTTCTTTTGCTGGCGGGAAAAGCAACTGCGCAAACAAAACATACATTTGCTATTAAAGACAGCAATTTTGTATTAGACGGCAAGCCCATTCAAATTCATAGTGGTGAGATGCATTATGCCAGAATTCCAAAAGAATATTGGCGCCATCGTTTGCAAATGATGAAAGCCATGGGATTAAATGCCGTAGCAACTTACGTATTCTGGAATTATCATGAAATTGCTCCAGGAGTATGGGATTTTAAAACTGAAAACAGAAACTTGGCAGAATACATCAAAACAGCTCAAGAAGAAGGGCTTTATGTAATATTACGCCCAGGTCCGTATGTTTGTGCTGAATGGGAATTTGGCGGTTATCCTTGGTTTTTACAAAAAGTGCCAGACATGGTCATTAGAGGAAATAACAAACAGTATTTGGCAGCAACAAAAGCATATTTTACAGCGCTTTATGGGCAGGTGAAAAATTTACTAGTAACCAATGGCGGGCCAATTATCATGGTTCAGGGTGAAAACGAATTTGGTTCGTATGTTGCGCAACGTAAAGATATTTCGATTGAAGAACATAAAAAATACAGTGCGGCCGTTTTCCAACAGCTAAAAGATGTAGGGTTTAATGTGCCATTCTTTACATCAGACGGAAGCTGGTTATTTGCTGAAGGGGCACTTCCAGGTGCTTTGCCAACTGCTAACGGAGAAGACGATGTTACGAAACTAAAAGAAGTAGTAAACAAATTTAACGGAGGAAAAGGGCCTTACATGGTAGCCGAATTTTATCCAGGTTGGCTGGATCATTGGGCAGAACCTTTCCCGAAAGTGAGTGCAGAAGAAGTGGCTAAACAAACTAAAAAGTATCTTGATGCAGGTGTTTCTTTTAACTATTATATGGTACATGGAGGAACAAATTTTGGATTTACTTCTGGTGCGAATTATGATGGGAATCATGACATTCAGCCTGATTTAACTTCATATGATTATGATGCCCCAATTAGCGAAGCAGGCTGGGCAACCGAGAAGTACTATGCTCTTCGTGATTTATTAAAAACAGCAAATACACCAAATGTTCCAGCAAAAATTAATGTCATTGCAATACCAGAAATCAAATTGACTAAAGCCGTTGCTTTAGAATCGTTTAAGAATAAAATTAAACCCGTAAACAATGAAAAACCGATGACTTTTGAAGAATTGAATCAGGGGCACGGTTATGTTTGGTATAGTAAAAAATTCAAACAGCCTATCAGCGGAAAATTAGAGTTAAAAGGACTTCGCGATTATGCTATTGTTTATGTAAATGGACAAAAAGTTGCTGAATTAAATAGCTATTACAAAAACTATGAATGTACTATTGACGTTCCTTTTAACGCTACTTTAGACATTATTGTTGAAAACATGGGGCGTATTAATTATGGAGCAAAAATTGTTAATAGTACAAAAGGTATAATTTCTCCTGTTATAATCAACGGACAAACAATAACTGGTGACTGGAATATGTATCCTCTACCAATGGACAAAATGCCAAATCTTGCTGAAGCTAAAAACAATGCGAAAGCGGGACAGCCTGCTCTTTATCAAGGGACTTTTAGTTTGGCTAAAAAAGGAGATACTTTCCTTGATATGCGTGATTGGGGTAAAGGAATTGTATTTATTAACGGAATCAATATTGGACGTTACTGGAGTGTTGGGCCACAACAAACCTTATATGTTCCAGGATGTTGGCTGAAGGAAGGAAGCAACGAAATTGTAATTTTTGAACAAAAGAATGACAAGCTTCAAACAAGTGTAAAATCGACCGAAACTCCAATTCTAGAGGACTTACAGCCTGAAAAAGGTGAAGTCAAGTAAGAATGATTCTTTTTAGTAAATGACAAAAAAGGCGTTGATTTCTAATGAAATGTAACGCCTTTTTATGACAGATATAAAATCCTTTTAATCTTAATAATCTGTGGCTAAAAAAACTTTGCAGCTTTGCGATTTTGCGAGCATTTTTCTCTCGCAGATTTCGCAGATTTTTTTGATCTGTTTTAATCCTTTAAAATCTGCGTGAAATATTTATGTGCACAGATTTATAAAAATCCTTTTAATCTTAATAATCTGTGGCAAAAAAATCGCGGCTTTGTGACTTTGCGAGCAATTTTTTTACACAAATTACAAATTAAGCTTTCTATATTGCAAAGGCGAAAGCTGTTTTAATTCCTTAAACTTTCGATTAAAATTGGAAATGTTATTAAAGCCACACAATTCGGCAATTTCCAAAACAGAGAGTTCTTCATTATTAGATAATAATTTTGCAGCTCTCTCAATACGTACTTCAATTAGAAATTGAAAAAAAGATTTGTTGGTCCGGACTTTAAAATACCGGCAGAAAGCATTTTTTGTCATACTCGCAATCGAAGCAATTTCGTCAAGAGTGATATTTTTATGGAAATTGGTCATTACATATTCAAATACAATCTGCATCCGTTTTCCTTCGTTATCCGTTATTTTCTTTTGATACAAATAATTAGAAAGCGGAGTAGTTTCAGATGTTGAAAGCCACTTTAGAATATCTAGAAATAATATAAAACGCGTATAACTGTCGGCTTTCTTGAGTTTTTTAAAATATTTGACAACTTTTTTTGGTGCATTATGGATGATGAACCCATTTTTACTGCTTTCTAGAATAGGATGGATATTTCTAAAAGTAGGCAACTCAAAAAAATCTTTTCCAAACGAATTGAATGTAAAAAATAAGGTGCGCATTACAGAAATTACATTTTCTTGAACGTCGCTTCTAAAAACATGTGGCAAATTGCTTCCAATTACGAGTATATCGCCTTCATGATATTGCGAAATAGTATCACCTGCAAAAACGGCTCCTTCTCCTTTTTCTATAAAACTAATTTGAATTTCTTCATGCTGATGCAGTTTATCATAGAATGATACTTCGATATCTTCTTGATATATAAGGGGATCCTCTCCAGATTTTGGAATCTTAAATGGAAAAACTTTCATATAGTGGTTAGTTAGTTATAATCAAATATATTGCATTTGAATAAAAAAATGATGCTATAATGTTCAGTTTTTTAAAATTTACCACTATATAGGGTAATATAGTATCATTTTGTGGTAATTTTTAAAGGGTTCGCTCTGTTGTTTCTAGATAATTTTGGCCTTAATAAAAAATTAAAAATATGAGTATTCAATGGAATGGCGTTATGCCAGCGGTAACTACAAAATTTACTGCAGATGACAAATTAGACTTCAATATGTTTGAAGTTAATATGAAGGCACAATTAAATGCTGGAGTTTCAGGAATTATTTTAGGAGGCACTTTAGGTGAAGCCAGCACGCTTTTAGAAGAAGAAAAAAGAGAATTAGTAAAACATACTGTTTCGCTAACAGAAAATAAAGTGCCTGTAATTATGAATATTGCAGAGCAGTCTACAAAAAATGCAATTTTAGCAGCCAATAAAGCCGAACAAGATGGAGCAAAAGGATTAATGATGCTTCCTCCAATGCGTTATAAAGCATCTGATTTTGAAACAGTAACTTTTTATAGTGAAGTGGCAAAAAATACTTCTCTTCCTATTATGGTATACAACAATCCAATTGACTATAAAATTGAAGTAACGCTAGACATGTTTGAAGAATTATTAAAATATGATAATATTCAAGCAGTAAAAGAGTCAACTAGAGATATCTCTAATGTTACTAGAATGATCAACCGTTTTGGAGATCGTTTAAAAATATTATCTGGAGTTGACACATTAGCATTAGAAAGTTTATTTATGGGTTCTGATGGATGGGTTTCTGGATTGGTTTGTGCTTTCCCTGAAGAAACAGTGGCAATTTACAAATTAGCAAAAGCAGGAAGATTTGATGAAGCGTTGAAAATCTACAGATGGTTCTTGCCTTTATTAGAATTAGATATTAATGCATTTTTGGTTCAGAATATCAAATTAGCAGAAGTTGCAACAGGAATTGGTTCAGAATATGTTCGTGCGCCAAGATTGCCATTGCAAGGAGCAGAAAGAGAAAGAGTTTTAGCTATTATCGCTGAAGGATTACGCACTAGACCAACTTTACCAGATTATAAAAATTTATAATAGGCATATTTAAAAGATTGGCTCTGCTTTTTTAGTTTTCAGTCTCGGTTCTCAGCTTTCAGTCGCAGTCTCAGTTTTTCAGTTTCCATTTACAGTCAGGGTTTTCGGTTACTGTGTTTACTGAGGCTGCGACTGAAACTTGAGACTAAAACCTCGGCTGAAAACTAAAAAATGCTCTTAATTCATTTATAAGAAAAAAACATGATTACAGGAAAAAATTATATAGGAAGCCAGCTAAAAGCGGGCGGCACAAAAATACTAAAAACGTTTAATCCGCTATTGAATACAGAAAATCCATGGGTTTTTACTGAGGCAACTCAAGATGAAATTGAGGAAGCAGTTGCGTTAGCCAATCAAGCATTTGCAAGTTATAAAAACTATTCTGGTGCAGAAAAAGCTAAATTTTTAAATGCCATTGCTGATGAAATTTTAGCATTAGGAGATGATCTTTTAGTTCAATACTGTACGGAATCGGGTTATCCAAGAGGAAGGGCAGAAGGAGAACGCGGAAGAACAATCGGACAATTGAAAGCTTTTGCTAGTATGCTTACAGAAGGAAGCTGGGTACAAGCAACAATAGATACTGCAATAATTGATAGACAGCCTGCGCCAAAAGAAGACTTACGCAAAATGTTAACACCTTTAGGGCCAATTGTGGTTTTTGGATCAAGTAATTTTCCTTTTGCATTCTCTACAGGCGGAGGAGATACAGCTTCGGCTTTGGCTGCAGGTTGTCCAGTTATTGTAAAAAGCCATTCGATGCATATCGGAACGGGTGAAATGGTTGCTTCTGCAATTATTAAAGCAGCTCAAAAAACCAATATGCCAGAAGGTGTTTTTTCTAATCTTATCGGTGACGGAAGAACACTTGGTACAAGTTTGGTAAAGCATCCATTAGTAAAAGGAGTGGGTTTTACAGGAAGCATTAAAGGTGGACGTGCTTTGTGCGATTTAGCTGCACAACGTCCAGAACCAATTCCGGTATTTGCCGAAATGGGAAGTATAAATCCTGTAGTGCTATTACCTAATGCGTTGAAAATAAATAGCCCAAAATGGGCATCAGCGTATGCAAGTTCTATCACTTTAGGAGCAGGACAATTTTGCACTAACCCAGGATTATTGTTAGCTTTAAAAGGAGAAGAATTAAATAAGTTTACAGAGAATCTGGATCAGGCAATCGAAAAAATTCAGCCAGGTTGCATGCTTCACCCTTCTATTTATGCTGATTTTAATAATGGAATAACAAAAATAGAAGAGCAGAATGGTGTTTCAAGAATAGCTCAATTTAAAGGCGAAACAACGCCAAATCACGGTGCTTCAACTGTTTTGAAAGTTGATGGAAAAGAATTTTTAAAGAATGCAACATTGCATAATGAAGTTTTTGGGCCTTTTTCAATTTTAATTGAATGCGAAAATGAAGCCGAATTAATAGAAGTAATTTCTAAGTTAGAAGGACAGCTGACAGGAACAATCATAAGCGAGGAGAACGAAATTGATACGCATAAAGGAATAATTGCTGCTTTACAGAATCGTGTAGGTCGATTAATATATAATGGTGTGCCAACAGGAGTAGAAGTTTGCGCTTCTATGCTTCATGGCGGACCTTATCCTGCATCATCAGATTCACGTTATACTGCAGTAGGTATAGACGCGGTTTATAGATGGGTACGCCCAGTAAGTTTTCAGAATTGGCCAAATCATTTGCTGCCAGCTGAATTACAAAACGAGAATCCACTGCAAATTTTTCGTACAGTAAATAATAAACTAACACTATCTCAAATATAAAATGGTAAAGAAAACTTTTTTTTGCGTAGATGCTCATACGTGCGGGAATCCAGTAAGGGTTGTTGCCGGTGGCGGACCAAATCTACAAGGTGATTCGATGAGCGAAAAACGGCAGCATTTCTTAAAAGAATATGACTGGATTCGTAAAGGCTTAATGTTTGAGCCAAGAGGTCACGATATGATGAGTGGCAGTATTTTGTATCCGCCAAGCAATCCTGATAATGATTTTGGGATTCTGTTTATAGAAACTTCTGGCTGTCTGCCAATGTGCGGACACGGTACAATTGGAACTATTACAATTGCTGTCGAAGAAGGTTTGGTTACTCCAAAAGTTCCTGGAATTATCAAAATGGAAGCGCCTGCAGGTTTAGTGCACATCGAATATCAGCAAACTGGTAAAAAAGTAGATTGGGTACGTCTGACCAACGTAAAATCGTATCTGGCTGCCGAAGGGCTTACCATTGATTGCCCTGAGTTGGGTGAAATTGTTTTTGATGTGGCTTATGGAGGAAATTACTATGCCATTGTTGATCCGCAAAAGAATTTTTCTGGCGTTCAAGATTTTACAGCAAGCAAAATTGTTCAGTATAGTCAGGAAGTGCGCAAAAAGATTAATGAAAAATATCCAAATTATTTCATTCATCCAGAGAATGATACAATTCGAGATGTATCACATATGTTATGGACTGGATCGCCTATAGATTCAACATCATCTGGTAGAAATGCGGTTTTTTATGGTGATAAAGCAATCGATCGTTCGCCTTGCGGAACAGGAACATCGGCTAGACTGGCACAATTGCACGCTAAAGGAAAATTAAAAAAAGGAGAAGAGTTTATTCACGAAAGTTATATTGGAAGTAAGTTTATTGGAAAAGTCGTAGAAGAAACTTCTATTGGAGATATTCCAGCTATTGTTCCAAGCATTCAAGGGTGGGCAAAAGTGTACGGATATAATAATATTATAATTGATGAAAGCGACGATCCATATGCATTTGGATTTCAGGTTATTTAAAAATCAGTTTATAATATGATTAAGCTGTTGGTTAAATTAAATTATTGTTTTTTGAATAGTCCCTAGTTTTAACTAAAAGATTTTAGAAATTGTAAATAGGATGGGCTTTAGCCAAATTAACGTGGTTGTTGTTTAAGCTAAAACCATCTTTTACAATTTTAATTACCACAATCTAAAGATCAATGTCTTAAGTTAAGAGATTTTCGATTTCAGATTTGAGCATAGAATAAATAGTATTTAGACATAGCCCGTGGTTTCAACCACGGGTTCATATAGATTGTTTTTTGATAACATACCCGTGGTTTCACCACGGGCTATGTTTAAAAATGGAATCAAAAAAACAATTGCTAAGCAAAGTCCAAGGCAATTGATTTTTAACTTACTAAAACAATATAATCTAATCCAACAGATTTAAAATATAATTAGTAGTTCGAAGAACTCTTAACGAATAAAAATTTATGAAAAAAGTTGCTGTTATTGGCGGTGGAATTATTGGCTTATGTTCTGCCTATTATCTTGCAAAGGAAGGTTACGAGGTGAGTGTATTTGATGAATCTGATATGAACAATGGCTGTTCGTACGGAAATGCAGGTATGATTGTACCATCGCACATTATTCCGCTGGCACAGCCGGGTATGATTGCTCAAGGAATAAAATGGATGTTTGACAGCCGTAGTCCATTTTATGTAAAACCGCGTTTAAGCAAAGATTTAATAAACTGGGGAATGCAGTTTTATAAACATGCCAATTTACGCCATGTAGAAAATGCGATGCCCGCTTTACGTGATCTATCTTTATTAAGTAAAGAATTATATCAGGATTTTGCCAAAGAGAATAATTCTTTCTTTTATGAAGAAAAAGGACTTTTAATGCTTTATAAAAGTGATAAAGTAGGAGAAGAAATGCATCACGAAGGAAAAGAAGCAGAACGTCTAGGGCTTGAAGTAGATTATCTCTCAAAATCTGAAGTGGCACTTTTAGAAAAAGGAACCAATACAAATGTAATTGGAGGAGTTCATTATAAAAGTGATGCCCATTTGTATCCGCAAAAATTTATGGCTTTTATAAAAGAAGAATTATCTCGTTTAAAAGTCGAAATCCACTCACAAACCAGCGTTAAAGATTTTGTTTTAGAAGGAAATAAAATTGAAACAATTGTTACCGATAAAGGGCTTTTTAGAACTGACGAAGTGGTTTTGGCATCAGGATCTTGGAGTCCTTTTTTGGCTAAAAAGTTAAATATCTCAATTTCTATTTTACCAGGAAAAGGATACAGTTTTACTTTAAAAGATAAATCCCAAAAACCAAGTATTCCGTCTATTTTATGTGAAGGAAAAGTTGCAGTAACTCCAATGGCAAATGATATTAGATTTGGAGGAACTATGGAAATAACACACGCCAAAGACAATAAAATAAACGCAAATAGGCTTCAAGGAATTATAAACAGCATTAATGATTTTTATCCTGATACGAAAGTGGAAATGCCAAAAAAAGAAGACACTTGGTTTGGATTTAGGCCTTGTACGCCATCTGGAATGCCAATTATTGCCAGAGACAAAAAAATCGTAAATTTGACCTTAGCAACAGGACATGCCATGATGGGATTAAGTCTCGCACCGGCAACAGGAAAAATTATAACAGAGATTATTTCTGGTAAACCGACTTCTGTAGCTATTGACAGATTCCAAATATAAAATATGAGATACAACCAGATTCCGGTTTCTTTGTTTATAGAAAACCGAAAAAGATTTACCCAAAAAATGCAGCCGAATAGTTTGGCTATTCTGGCTTCAAACGACGTAATGCCAAATAACGCTGATGATGTTATGGGCTTTGCACAAAACAATGATTTGTTTTATCTCTCTGGAATTGATCAGGATGAAACCATATTAGTGCTTTATCCAGATGCGTTTAAAGAAGAAAACAGGGCTATACTTTTTGTAAAAGAAGCAAATGAACATACAGTTCTTTGGGATGGTAATTTTTTGACTAAAGAACAAGCAACAGCTATTTCCGGAATCCAGAATATAAAATGGCTTCACGAATTTGAAAAGACTTTGCAACTTTTTGCTTTTGAGTCCGATGTTTTTTATTTAGGCCACAATGAGCATATCAAAAGAGTAACTGCTGAGATTGAAACCAGACAAGACCGAATGATTAAATGGTGTAAAGGAAAGTATCCATTGCATCAATACGAACGTGTAGCAAAAATAACCCGCGAATTACGTCCAATTAAATCAAACGAGGAAGTTGATTTAATAAAAAAAGCAACAGCACTTAGCGTTGAAGGTTTTCATAGAGTTTTAGAGGCAATTCGTCCAAATATAAAAGAATACGAATTAGAAGCTGAACTGCTTTATGCCACTGTAAAAAACGGAGGAACGAGACAAGCATTTAGATCAATTGTAGCATCTGGCGTAAATGCCTGTTCATTGCATTATAATACTAACGATGATATTTGCAGAGAGAATGAAATGGTTCTTGTTGATTTTGGAAGCTGTTATGGCAACTATAATTCAGATACAACAAGATGCATTCCGGTTAACGGAACTTTCAGTGCAAGACAAAAAGAAGTTTATGAATCTGTTTTGCATTGTTTGAAAGAAGGTTCAAAATTGCTGAAACCTGGAGTTTTATCGAAAGATTATGAGCTTCAAATGGCAAAATTAATTGAAGCTGAATTGGTAAAGTTAGGGTTAATTACTGAAGAAGAAATTAAATCTCAAGATCCAGAAAAACCTGCTTATAAGAAATATTTCATGCATGGAACTGCACATCATTTAGGGCTTGATGTTCATGACGTTGGCTTATATACAAGACCTTTTGAAAAAGGAATGGTGTTAACTTGCGAACCTGGAATTTACATTAGAGAAGAAGGAATAGGATGCCGCTTGGAGAATGATTATTTGATCACAGAAGATGGAAACATCAATCTAAGTGAAGCCCTGCCTATTGAAATCGACGATATTGAAAATTTAATTAAAAATAAAAAGTAAGATGAAAAAGTATTTGTTGTTTCTTCTGTTTATATGCACTTCTGTTTTTGCACAGAAGATTGATATTAACAATCTAAATTGGTTACCAAATTCTCATTCTTTTTGGGTGAATCAAAACAATAGCGTGGTCGTTTATGATGTCGATAAGCTGGACAAAGAAAACACTATTTTATCAAAAGCACAATTAGTGGCATCTGGTTTTAGTGGAGAAATTGAGCAGTTAGTCTGGAACGATTTAAAAACAAAAGTATTAGTCTATACAAATTCTAAAAAAGTATGGAGAGATAATACTAGAGGCGATTATTGGTATTTTGATTTAGCTACGGGAAAAGGAAAACAATTAGGCAAAAACTTGGATGCATCATCATTAATGTTTGCCAAATTTTCGAGCGATAATGAAAATGTAGCGTATGTTTCAAAACACAATATTTATGTTGAAAATCTGAACTCTGGAAAAATTACGCCCTTGACAACAGATGGTACTGATAAAATTATTAACGGAACTTTTGATTGGGTTTATGAGGAAGAGCTTGCGGCACGAGATGGATTTAGATGGAGTCCAGACGGTAAAAGTATTGCTTTTTGGAGAGTAGATGCAACGTCTACCAAATTTCATTACATGATTAATAATACCGATTCGTTGTATCCTACAATTATTCCTGTAGAATATCCAAAAGCAGGAGAAAAACCATCTTCGGTTAAAATCGGAATTGTGAATATTGATTCTTTGCAAACCAACTGGTTAAACATTCCGGGAGAGCCAGATAATAATTATTTGGTTCGAATGAAATGGCTTAACAATGAGTCTATTATGGTAATTCAGTTAAACAGAAATCAGAATCAGGTAACTATGTACGATTGCAATGTAAAATCGGGTGCGGCAAGAGTAATTTATAAAGAAGAGTCAAATTCTTGGATAGATGTTTTTGATATTTCTTCGGGACTATATGATACTTTTCCTTGTCAATTTGTGGATAATGGAAAATCCTTTTTATGGAGTTCTGATGCCGACGGATGGATGCATATCTATAAAATAAGTTTGGACGGAAAATCAAAAGAATTAATAACCAAAACTAATTTTGATACTTATTTTAAAGCATATAACGAAAAAACAAAAACAATCTATTTCGTTGCCAGTCCAGAAGATGCGACACAGCGTTATTTGTATGAGACCAATTTAGGTTCTAAGAAGACAAAAAGAGTAACGCCAGCTATTTTTGAAGGTTCAAACCGATATATCTTTTCTACAGATGCAGCTTACGCACAGCATACCAACGCAAGCATTTCGAGAGACTATAATAGTAGATTGATCGCTTTGTCTGGACATCAAAAGATTTATCCAAAAGAAGCAGATGTTTTTGCAACTCCTCATAGAGATTATTCATTAGAAAAATTTAAAGTTAAAACAGTTGATGGTATTGATATTGACGGAATCATGGCAAAACCATTAGATTTTGATGCTTCAAAAAAATATCCAGTTTTCTTTTATGTGTATGGAGAACCAATGGCTACGGTTGCCAACGACAGACCTTATTTTAATGAATTTATCGCTGCTTTAGTCCCAAAAGGATACATCGGAATTGCTATGGATAATAGAGGAACTCCTGCAATGAAAGGAACAGAATGGAGAAAATCAATTTATAAAAATATTGGAATTATCAATACACACGATCAAGCAATGGCAGCTAAAGAAGTTCTAAAATGGAATTTTATTGATGCCGATCGCGTAGCAATTCACGGTTGGAGTGGCGGAGGTGCTGTAACTTTAAATTTAATGTTTCAATACCCAGATATCTATAAAACGGGAATTGCGATTGCAGCCGTGACAGATCAGCATTTTTATGACAATATCTACACGGAACGTTATATGGGATTGCCAGATGAAAATGAAGCTACTTACATTAAGGCTTCTCCAGTAACTCATGCTAAGAATTTAAAAGGAAACTTACTTTATATTCACGGTACAGGCGATGATAATGTACACTATAAAAATGCAGAAGTCCTAATCAACGAATTGGTGAAGTACAATAAAATGTTCGATTTAATGATTTATCCAAACCGTTCGCATAGCATTGATGAAGGCGAAGGAACCTCACAACATTTAATGGATACATTTGTGAGATATACAGAAAAAAATTGCCCGCCAGGAGCAAAATAAAAAAGTAATATATTATAAAAGAGAGGAGAATTTCATCAAATTGGAATTCTCCTTTTTTTTATGTATTTATTTCTTTTGGTTTTGAGTTAAGTGTTTGATTTTGATTTTTTTTGAAAAAGGTAATATAGTAAATGTATAATTACGAAATTGATATTTATAGGGTAATATAAGCAGGTTTTTCGGTAATATATTATCAGAATAATTATCTAAAAAGCAAAATATTTGCCACATTAATTATAAAACCATTTTATGAAATTGAAGATTAATTTTAGAAAAATTGCAGTACTCTTTTTTGTACTGTTGACTAAACTGACCTTTGCCCAAGATCGGGTTGTGTCAGGAATTGTTTCAGATGAGAATGGAGTTCCGCTACCAGGTGTTAGTGTCTTGGTTAAAGGAACTCAAACAGGCTCTCAGACTGATTTTGATGGGAAATATTCAATAAAAGCAGATGCAAATGCAGTGCTTGTGTTTAGCTTTATTGGAATGCAGACTAAAGAGGTTCCAGCACGCGGTAACAGCGTAAATGTAAAAATGACTGCAGGATCTACACAATTGCAGGAAATCGTAGTTACGGCATTAGGGCTTAAAAGAGAGAAAAAATCTCTTGGTTACGCTACACAAGAAATAAATGGAGATCAACTAACTAAAATAAATACAGGTAACGTTTCTAATAATATTTCTGGAAAAATTGCCGGTGTAGAAATCAGAAGAAATAATAATATCGGAGGTTCTACCAATGTTGTAATTCGTGGTACAAGTTCATTAACAGGAAGTAATCAGGCATTATGGGTTGTTGACGGAATTGTGTTGAATAATGACAATACCAATACAGCAGATCAAAAATCAGGAGGAAACAAAGGTGGTTACGATTACGGAAACGCTGCTTCGGATATTAATCCTGATGATATTGAAACTATGAACGTTTTGAAAGGTGCTGCGGCTACTGCGTTATATGGTTCTAGAGCATCAAACGGTGTTATTATTGTGACACTTAAAAAAGGAAGCAAAACTAAAGGAGGATTAGGGTTTGATTTTAGTTCAGGAGTTAACATTGGGGTAGTAGATAAAAAGACCTTGCCAGAGTATCAAAAACAATACGGTGGAGGATATGGTGATTTTTATGGAACTGTTGATTTAGGTAGTGGTGTTCATCCTTATACAGCTACCGACGATGCAGCTTGGGGACCTAAATTTGATCCTTCATTGCTGGTTTACAACTGGAATTCGTTTTATCCAGAATTGCCAACTTATGGTAAGGCAACTCCATATACTGCTGTTAAAAATGATCCAAACAGTTTTTATCAAAACAGCTTAACGTATATTAATAGTATCTCTTTTTCGGGTGCAAATGATCAGGGAGATTTTAGATTTGGATATACCAATTACAATCAACAGCAAGCAATCCTTCCAAATAGTAACAATAGAAAAGACAATTTTAACTTTTCTGGAAGTTATAAAGTTACGCCAAAAACGAGAATTTCGGCATCAGCAAATTATTTGACATCTGATGCTATTGGAATGAACGAAACAGGATATGGAGATGGAGGAAATAACTATTTAAGCAGTGTTAGACAATGGTACACAACTAACGCCGATTTTCAAGATCTAAAAGATGCTTATGAGTTAACAGGTAAAAATACCACATGGAATGTATACGGTCCAACCGATTTAAGAGTTCAGTTCCATGACAATCCATATTTTCAACGTGCCAATAATTACAACTCATTAAAAAGAGATCGTTTCTTTGGTAATGTAGTAGTGAAAACAGAAGTTACAAACTGGTTTGACATAATGGGGCGTGGTGCTGTAGATTTTTATCATCAATTGCAGGAAGAACGTATTGCTGTAGGTTCTAAAAGAACGCCAAATGGTCTTGGTCAATATTCTAGATTTGATAAAAATTTCCGCGAAATCAATTTAGATTTAGTATTGAATTTCAAAACAGCTATTACTGATGGAATCAATTTTAATGGTATGTTAGGGGGTAACTCAAGACGTTCTGTAAACAATTCTATCTATGCGTTAACAAATGGAGGATTGGTTGTTCCGGGAATTTATGCATTAACTAATTCAATTGATGGGATTACAAATCCAGAAGAAATACAGCAGACTCTAGGAACTAATAGTGTTTACGGTATGGCAAGTTTTAATTTCCTTGACACGTATTTCCTTGAAGGAACTTATAGAATAGATCAATCGTCTACTTTGCCAAAAGATAATAATACTTATTCTTATCCATCGATTACAGCAACTTATATTTTTAGTAATCATATTAAAGCAGATTGGCTGTCATTTGGTAAGTTACGTCTGAATTATGCTGAAACAGGAAACGATGCTCCGTTTGGAGTGACTTCTACACTTTATCCTAAAAATTTCAATTTTGGAGGTAGAGTACGTTTTTCTACAGATAATGATAAAAGTAATTCTGATTTGAAAAGTGAGCTAACTAAAGGAGTAGAGGCTGGTCTTGAGCTTAAGTTTTTCAAAAACAGGTTAGGAGTTGATTTCTCGTATTACAAAACCAACACAACAAATCAGATTCTTTCTATAGAAACTCCAACGCAGACAGGATATACAAGAGCGTGGATTAATGCTGGGGATGTTCAAAACAAAGGATTTGAGGTAACCGTAAATGCAACTCCAATAAAAACTAAAGATTTTTCATGGCAAGCTACAGTAAACTGGTCAACTAATAAAAATGAGGTAATCTCTTTAGGAGGAGCAAGTCAAATTTCATTAGGATCATTCCAAGGAGTAAATTATGTGGCAGAAGTAGGTAAACCAGTAGGACAGCTAGTTGGTTCTGGATACACTTATTTAAATGGGGAAAAAGTAATTCGTTCAAATGGAAGATACTTGCAGACAGCAGGGGCTGTAATTGGAAATGTAGCGCCAGATTGGATTGGTGGTTTCAATAACGTTTTAACGTACAAAAACCTTTCTTTCAATTTCTTAATTGATGTTAAAAAAGGAGGAGATGTGTATTCTTTAGATCAGCAATACGGACATGCAACGGGAATTTATGAGAGTACAGTGAGTAAAAATCACAATGGAGTTCCTCAGCGTGAAGCAGTTGCTGATGGCGGTGGAATATTGCTAGACGGTGTAAAACAAGATGGTACGCCAAATAATGTAACGGTAAGCGTAACTGGAGCAGACGGATACTATTTTTACAATTCTATGCCTCAGCAAGAATATGTATATGATGCATCATATGTAAAGCTGCGTGAAGTTGGATTGAGCTATAAACTTCCAAAAAGATTTATAGAAAACACTTTTATCAGCAATATGGTTTTTGCTGTAAACGGAAGCAATCTATGGATCATTCATAAAAACCTACCATATGCAGATCCTGAAGCAGGAGCGTCTTCGGGTAATTTGCAAGGCTTTCAAACTGGAGTATTGCCAACAACAAAAGAGTACAGTTTTACCATGAAAGTTCAATTCTAAAAAAATAAAGACATGAAAATTATAAAAACAATATTTTTTGCAGGAGCTGTTTTATGTACAGTAGCTTCATGTGATAACTTAGATAACATGAACAAGAATGAAAAAGCTTATGAAACTGCTCTGCCAAGCGCATTGATGACCAATGCACAGGTGAATTATGCTTACTTTCTAACAAACGCTTCTGTAAATTCAAATAATTTTAGAGCTTATGCACAACATTGGTCAACAGCTACTTATACAGATGAGGCTAATTATAATCAAGCAAAAAGAAACTTAGGAAGTTCACATGCTGTAATATTATACAGAGATGTATTGCAGGATTTGATTAATGCGCAAAAACAGATTCAAAATACAAAAGTATTAGGGCCAGTTGAAGAAGCCGTAAAGAAAAACCAACTTGCTATTTTAGAAGTTCAAATTATAATGGCTTATCAAACTCTGGTAGATTTGTTTGGTAATGTTGCCTATTCAGAAGCTTTTGACATTAAAAATTTTCCGCTTCCTAAGTATGATGATGCTAAAACAATCTATTTTGATTTAGCTTCTCGTTTGGATGTTGCCATTGCAGCTTTAAATGACGAAAATGAAAGTTTTGGAAGTGCTGACCTGATTTTTCATGGAAATGTAGCAAAATGGAAAATTTTGGCTAACAGCGTAAAGCTTAAAATGGGATTACATCTAGCTGATGTTGATGCCGCTAAAGCAAAAGCAATGGTAGAGAGTGCTTTTAGTTCAGGTGTTATAAGTCAAGAAGCTGATACTGCATTGTTTCCATATTTTTCTTCAACAATAGATATGAATCCGTTGTATAATAGTTTAGAAAGTGAAAATCAGATCAATATTGCAGAATTTTTTGTTGATGAGTTAAACGGAAAGCAAGACCCTAGACGTGATTTTTTCTTCGATCCAGAATCAAAAATAAATGGTGAATATAAAGGTGCGCCTTATGCACAACAGGTTACTTACGCCAATTATACTAGCACAGGTGAAAGATTAAGAGAAAAAACAAATCCTGGAGTAATATTCGATTATACAGAAACTTGTTTTTTATTGGCAGAGGCGGCAAGCCGCGGCTTTAGCGTAGGCTCTGATGCTGCGACATATTATGCCAAAGGAATAGAGGCGAGTATGAAGTTTTGGGGAGTTGCAAATGCAGACATCCAAACTTATCTAGCGCGTCCTGATGTAGCTTTTGCAACAGCAGTAGGGACAGATAAACAAAAGATCGCTTATCAGCTTTGGATCGCATACTATAATCGTGGTTTTGAAGCATGGACAGAATACAGAAGATTAGATTATCCTATACTAGTAGCTCCTCCAACAGCAGTGCAAGAAGCAGAAGGAAAAGTTCCAGTTAGAAACATTTATTCTACATCTGATAAAACGCTGAATGCGGCTAATTATGAAGCGGCGTCCGCAGCAATTGGTGGCGATTTAATGACAACAAAGATTTTTTGGGACAAATTTTAATTTTGAGTTAGTTTAATTTGTTTTTTGAGACCAGCACTTTTAAGTGCTGGTTTTTTGTTTTATAGCATTTCTAAGGGATGGGAGATGTTTTTAGTTAAATTGATTGACTTTGTTTTTAATATTTTATTATAAGTATTTTTTAATTATGTGTTTTTTTATGGTTAAAAATATGATAATTATGTATTAATTCTGAATAAAATACTATCAAAAAGATAGGGGCTTCTGCGGTAACTTTGATCAATTACTAATGAAAAAACCTAAACAAATGAAATTAAAATTACTAATCTGCTTTCTGATTTTCAGTTCAGTGAAAATTAGTGCACAAGGTCTGCCTTGTCGGACAAGCGAAGAAAATGAAAAAGTGTACCGGAATAATCCACATGCACTTCAAGAGAAAAAGAACTTTGATGTTTTCAGTAAAAATTTTGCAGCACAACGTAAATCTTCCACAGCAAAAACGGCTGCAGTTACTACTTACACAATTCCGGTAGTATTTCATATTTATGGTGATGTACAGGGAGGAAAAACAGTTACATACGAGAAGATTGTTAACCATTTGGCTCAGCTTAATGATGATTTTAATGGCCGTAATGCAGATTACCAAACCGTTGAATCTTTTTTTCAAGCGCGACGCGGAACACTAAATATCGAATTTAAACTAGCTAAAAAAGATCCAAACGGTGGTTGTACTACGGGTGTTGTTTTTCATCCAACAAAAAATGGTTACGGAAATGGTGGAGGTTACGATGACCAAATTGCTGCCGACGCTTGGGATAATACCAAATATATGAACGTCTATATACAGAATGATTTGTATAATGACGGAGCGACAAATAATTCTGGAGTTGCTTGGTATCCAAGTTCAGACATGACAGCAAACAATACGGCTCGTGTTGTTTTCAACGGAGCTTATTTATATGATAATTCCTATAGTAAAGAATTCTCCGCAACACTTACTCACGAATTTGGACACTTTCTTAATTTGATTCATACTTTTGAAGGAGGATGCTCTGGAACTGATGAAGTAGCCGATACTCCAGCGGAAGACGGAAATCATACCTTAGGCTGTACTCCAGGAACAAATTGTAGCGGAGATAAAGTGAATTTTGAAAACTACATGGGCTACAACGGTGCTCAAGGCTGTTACAAAATGTACACGCAAGGTCAGATTGACAGAATGTTGGCTGCTTTGGAGCACCCAGCAAGAAAATCACTATGGCAGGCGCAAAACTTAATTGATACTGGTGTTAATTCGACCGGAAGCTCTCTTACAGCGTCGACTGTTGCTTTTAAAGAAGCGGTTATAAATGATGGTTCTTTTGACACTTCATCCATAATCAAATTAGACGGAACTAAAACTTTTGCTGTTTCTTCTGGAACTTTGACAGCAGGAACTCATTTTACTCATACTTTTCCAGCAGGAATCACACCTGTGTTAACCGTAAACTCCAACAATCAAATTACAGTTACATTAACAGGAAAAGCAACTAATCATGCTTTAAGCAATAATGCGCCAGGCGGAATTAGTTTTTTACCTGCAGCTTTTACAGGAGGTGCAATTGATTTGTCTTGTACTTCTTTATTCTTCAATTTTAAATTCTCAGATCCATATGGAATCTTTTTTGTAGACATGCCAGATGTGGCGGTTTCGTCGGCATTGACGTGGAAATATTTTGAAATCGCAAAAGGAGACGATAGAGCATTTGGAGGTTGGCGTTATGCTGCTAATGCTTTAAAAATTGAAACTTATGCGAAAAAACTAGTTTGCGAGACAGGCACTAGAAATATTTCATTATTAAATTCAAATACAGCCGTTGGTCCAACTAGTAATATGACTGCTCCAGGTGCATATCCAAATCAGTTAGATTTAAGAACGGCAAGTTACACGGCTTGGGATGGAAAAACAGGTTACGTAGGATTTGATTATTTAATGGATGGTCTTACATGTTATGGATGGTTCAAAGTAAAAGTAAATGCTGATGGTGACGGATATACAATTTTGGAATATGCTTATAATACTAAGCCAAATACTCCAATTTATACAGGAGTGACCGATAAAACGGCTACAACTTTATCACCAGACACATTGTACGAAGCTGAAGTAAATGATGGAAGCATAACTTCAACAGCGACAATTACTTTGAGTACCAATAATGGTACATTTACAAAAAGCAGTGGCACTTTTACAGCAGGAACCGACTATACAATTACAGGTGTACCTGCTGGTTTAACCGCAGTTTTAACTCTTGAGAGCAATTCTAAAACTGTACTTTCTTTTACAGGAAAAGCAACTGCACACAATACAACAAACGATGCTGTTGTTACAGTTACGTTTAAAGATGCAGCAATTACAGGCGGCATAGCTACTTTGGATACCGCTACAAAAACAATCAATTTAAAATTTGAAGCACCTTATGGAGTGTTTTATGTAAACAATCCAGATTATACGGCCAATGCAGCATCTACTTGGCAATATTTTGATTTGGGTATTGGAGACAATACTGAATATGGAGCTTGGCAATATGCAACCGCAGCTTTAAAAATAGAAACGTACGGGAAAAGACTGGTTTCTGAAGCTGGAACAAGAAATATATCATTCTTAACACAAGGTACTTCAATTGGAGCTTCAAGTAATTTTGCAACGCCAGGGGCATATCCGAATCAATTAGATTTGAGAACCGCTACCTATACAACTTGGGATAATAAAACTGGATATGTTGGTTTTGAATATACAAGCAGAGGACGTGTTTGCTACGGATGGATGCATGTAAAAGTAGAAGCTGGTGGAGTAGGATATACCGTTTTAGATTATGCTTATAATACAAAACCAAACGAACCAATTCTAGCAGGAGTACAAACAACAAATACAGTATTGGCTCCAACAAATTTAACGGCAACTGTAACTAATTTACAAGCTGTGCTTAACTGGACTAATAGTGCAACAAATGCAACAAATGTAATTATTGAAAGAGCAGGTTCAGATGATGTTTATGCAGAAATTGCTACACTAGCTAATACTGTTGCGACATATACAAATACTGGTTTAACTGCTGATGCGACTTATAAATATAGAGCTAGAGCAAAATCAGGTTCTGATTATTCTGCTTATTCTAATGTGGTTACTGTCGTAATTCCAGCTGCTCCATTATGCACCGCACAAGGAACAAACGGTTACGAATACATAAGTTCTGTTGCAGTAGGTAGTTTTGTAAACACTTCTGGAAAAGAAACAAATGGTTATGCCGATTACACTTCGAAAGTGATTACCCTAAATCCGAATGCAAATACAAGCGTTACTTTAACTCCAGGTTTTAGTGGTTCTGCGTACACAGAATATTGGGGAGTTTGGATTGATTACAACAAAAACAATCAGTTTGAAGCATCAGAGAAAGTAGTCAATAATGTTTCATCAAACGCAGCGGTGACAGCAAGTTTTACTCCTGCATCGTTTACAGGAACGACTAGAATGCGAGTGGTAATGAAATACAACTCAAATCCATCTTCGACTTGTGGAAATCTAGGAGATGGTGAAATCGAAGATTATACTGTTCAAGCGGGAACTTCTGTACCGCCAAATCCTGCAACTTTAACAATTCCTGCTAATCTTGGAAACGCAGGTGTATACTCATCAGGATTTTATGCATCTTGGGCAACATCAGCAGATGCAGCATCTTATGAAGTGCAATTAAATACTTCTGCAGGATGGACATCGGCTGGAACTTCTACAACCTATTATTTGTGGATTCCAAAACAAGGAACTCAAACCGTATATGAATTTAGAGTAAGAGCTAAAAATGGACAAGCTTTTAGCGAATGGAGTGCTTCTCACACAATCGATCTGCAATCTGGAAGTGCTGGTTTGCCTGGATTAAATACAAATACAGCAAAGGCATTTACAATGTATCCAAACCCAGCTTCTGATGTTGTAAACTTTACATTCGAAAATATTGATATTAATAAAGTTAAAGTGTCAATTTACAACACAACTGGACATTTGATTGATACGGTTCATAACACAACAATTTATTCTCTGAAATATTTAAATAAAGGAGTTTACATTGTGGTAGCAACAGATGGAAAGTTTATAGAGAAGAAAAAATTATTGGTTGAGTAATAGTTAATTTAGTTAAAATGAAAAGGGCTGTCTACGAAAATGGACAGCCCTGCTTTTTTTACCCTTTATTACTGATTTAATATTTCGCCCCGCTGGGGCTTTTTTAATATTTGGAAATTGTATTTTTTCTATAAATATTCTGCTTCTCCGAAGCATTTAAACTATTAGAAAAAACTTTAGAGGAGTAGAATATTTTATAAAAATCAAGTTTAAATGTAAACAAAGCCAATGGTTTCAGCCATTGGAACGCAAAGAGAATCATCAACCATTTGTTTTCTAAGAACGAAAAATAGAGTTATGTTTAAAAATAATTGCACAAAAACAAAGAGAAAATTCAATTTACAAAGATTAGAAAGCTTCGGAGAAGCGACATATAATTTATAAAGAAAAAAGAGCTGTCTAAATAAACAGCTCTTTCTAAAATATTAAATCAGAATTATTTTAAACCTATAAACCAAAAGGATTATCAATACTCTGCATCGGTTCAGTAAACCATTTAGGACCTTCAGCCGTCATATAAAAATGATCTTCATGACGAATACCAAACTGCCCAGGCATACAAATCATAGGCTCATTACTAACTACCATTCCTTCTTTTAAAACGGTTTGATTGCCTCTTACTAAATAAGGATATTCATGAATATCTAAACCTGTTCCATGCCCTACACGATGTGGCAATCCTGGAATTTCGTAATCTCCGCTCAAACCAGCTTCTGCTAAAACCTTACGCGCAGCATCATCTACAGAACCACATGTTGCTCCAATTTGTGCTGCATCAAATGCCGCTTTTTGAGTTGCTTTTTCAAGATTCCATATTTTTCTGTGCTCATCGCTTGGAGTTCCATATACATAAGTTCTGGTGATGTCAGATAAATAGCCTTCTAAACGGCATCCTGTATCAATCAAAACAACATCATTGTCGACTAAGTTTTGTGGAGCAGTAACACCATGCGGATATTGCGAATCTTCGCCAAAAAGAACAATACAAAAATAAGAACCAGTTGCAATTCCAGCTTTAATATGTGCCTTATGAATAAAATCGACAACTGTACTTACTGGAATTCCTGGGTATAAAATACTTGCCGCTGCTTTCTGAACAGTCATCGTTATGTCTTTCGCTTTTTGAATAATAGCGATTTCATTTGCCGATTTATGCATTCTGCATCCCGCAGTTATAGGCTGAGCGTTTACAAAATTGAAATTTGGATTTGCTTTTGAGATTGCATCAATTAGAAAAAAAGCAGCCGATTCATCCAGCGCAATATTGCCGTCAGTAATATTTTTAATTTTTAGAATATTCCCAAACAATTCAGATGGGCTCTCATGCTCTTCCCAAAAATTTAAGTTTCCTTCAATTTTCATGAAAGTCTTAAAAGTTCCCTCTTCAAATTTTGGAACTATATATTCAACAGTTTCATCTTCAAAAATTAGAGCACCAACCATACGCTCAGACGGATTCCATTTTGTTCCTGTAAAATAATACAGATTTGTTCCCGCATTTACATAAAGGGCTTTGCAATTTTGTTCTTTTATTAAAGCAACTGCTTTTTTAATACGCTGTTTATACTCAGGAAGTCCGATTGGCACAACACCAAGCGTCATGTTTTGTATTTTTTCTAATTCGATGTCTACAGTTGATCCGCCAACTCCAATTGCCATTTTTTTATTTTTTAAGTTAGTATTTAATGTGGTGTAAATTATAAAATTGATGCGAAGCTCAATTTTTCAATAAAATTAAAGGATTATTTTTATTTTGTCCTATGTTGATGTAAACTAGATAAAATATTACATTTTAAGGGTAATATAGTATCAGTTTTTGCTTTGTATTGCGCTTACTTTTAAAAACTCAAAATAATAAGATTAAAATGAATTCAAAATCCTTTATTACCGCGCTGTTCTTTCTTTTCCTAAACTTTTTTGCCGTTTCTGCACAGGAATCTTCAATAAATCTACAGCAAAAACTAACCGAATTATTCCCAAAAGCCATCATATCGCGAATTGATAACTTAGAAAATTATACTGAATCCTATCAGCTTATTTTAGACGAGCCTTTAGATCATAAACACCCAGAAAAAGGTACTTTTCAGCATTATATTTATCTGTCGCATTTAGGTTATGATAGACCAACTGTAATTGAAACTCATGGTTACAATACAGAAAATATAAAAAGTGAAGTCAGCAGTTTGTTGCAGGCAAATCAAGTCGCTGTAGAATATCGTTTTTACGGAAAATCAAGACCAAATCCGATTCCGTGGGAATATTTGACCAATGATCAAGCTATTGAAGATTACCATAATATTGTAACGAAATTGAAAACGATATATTCAGGAAAGTGGATTTCAACAGGAATCAGTAAAGGAGGAGAAACGTCTTTAATTTATAAGTCTATATATCCAAACGATGTTGATGTGGCAATGCCGTATGTGGCGCCGCTAATTAATACTTGCGAAGATCCGAGAACTATAACTCACACAAGAACAGTTGGAACGGAAGAATGCAGAACAAAAATAACGGCTTTTCAAAGAGCTGTTTTACAAAATAGAGAAGCTGTTTTAGAGGTTTTTAAAGAATATTCAGCGGAGAAAAAGATGCAATTTACAGAAGTTCCTTTCGCGGAAGCGTTGGAATATGCTGTTTTAGAATTTCCTTTTTCTTTTTGGCAGTGGGGAGGAAAATGCGATGAAATTCCGCCAGTAAACGCCTCGGCAAAAGAGCTTTTCGATTATTTAAATAAAATTGTTGGAGTAGGGACTTATAATGACAAAATGTCGTTTGTGTATTTACCTTCTTATTATCAGCATCTAAGCGAATTAGGTTATTATGGTTTTGATCTTGAACCGGTTGCCGATTTGTTAACTATTGTAAAAAGCAGCTCCAATGCACGATTTGCTCCGAAGGATGTTGTGATTAAGTACAATCCAAAATACATTAAAAAGGTGCGTAAATATGTTGAGAGTAAAGGGGACAAGATTTTATATATCTATGGAGGTTATGACACTTGGTTCTCATGTTCCCCAACACCTAAGTCAGGTGTTGATGCCCTAAAAATGGTACTTCCTCAAGGAAGCCATTCAACCAGAGTCAAACATTTTTCTGCAGAGGATCAGAAATTAATTATGGATACATTGGCAAAGTGGCTTAATTAAAAAGCATCAGATAAAATATTAAATAACTAATTGCGTTAATGCTTCTAATAATTTCTGTCAAGTGAGTTTTACTGGTCAGAAATTATTTTTTTAATAAAATAAAATAGACCGTAGCTAAAAACGGATAATATTAACACTAGACATAGCATTTCAACATTAAATCAGGTATTTTAATCGAATATTAACATATAATATTGTTGTTTTCAGATATTTATAATATCTTTAACTTATGACATGGGAATTGTATAAGATTTGTACATAATTTTGCAACAGAAAATTTATCAATGACCCCAAGTCATAACTATTAACTTAACATTGGCCGAATATGAGAGTATTTTTATTGGCACTGCTTTTTTCCTTAAGTTCGTTTGCCTCATTAAGTATGAGGGACGAGGATGAAATTTTAGACGAAGTCGAATTTGCTAGACTCAATGAGCATGTAAATGAGATTAAGGCTTTTACGGCGGCAAATCACAAGTATAGCAATAAAATTGCTTTTCTTGTAGATATGAAAATTAAATCAGGAAGAAATCGTTTTTTTGTTTACGATCTAGAAAACAATCAAATACTTGATCAAGGTTTGGTTGCACATGGAAAAGGATCTGAAACAGGAATAAAAGGCGACATTTTACAATTTAGTAATGCCCCAGAATCAAACTGCACTTCACTAGGAAGATATTCGGTAGAAAAGCCATATAAAGGGATATTCGGAAAAGCTTTCAGACTTGCTGGATTGGACGAATCAAATAATAATGCCATGAAACGTGCCATTGTATTACATTCGTACAAAGAGGTTCCGTCTGACGAAAAAGAATACTATATCATCAACAGCCACGGTTGTCCAATGGTTAATCAAGAATTTTTAGGTAGACTTTCAAAATATATAGAAAGTACAAATTCTAAAATCTTATTGTCTGTTTATTATTAAATAGTAAGACCAAAATATAAATGTAAAAGAGAGCTTCGGTTCTCTTTTTTTATATCAATAAATCAGATCTTTTTATTTTTTGTATCCTCCAAATTATAACCGTTTTCTAATAGAAAAGCCTGTTTTAGCAATAAATTAGGATAAACTTAACTTGTGTGATAAACCCTATAAAAGATACAAGTTGTAAATTAGTAAAATAGTAATCTAAAAGTTTATTTTTATGAAAGCAGTACGTTTTTTTGGGCATAAAGATGTCCGTGTAGTTAATGATATAGAAAGACCTGTTCCTAAAGGTGATGAAGTGTTATTAAGGATTGGCGGCGCTGGTGTCTGCCACTCAGACCTGCATATTATAGATGAAGGAACAGTAGTTGGAACAGTTTTTACGTTGGGACATGAAAATGCTGGATGGATCGAAGAAATTGGCGAGAATGTTGAAGGTTATAAAAAAGGAGATGCAGTTCTCGTATACGGTCCTTGGGGATGCGGACATTGCAAACCTTGCCAGCAGTCCAAAGAAAATTATTGTGATCATCAATCTGAACAAGCTTATGGTGGAGGTTTAGGTTTAGATGGCGGTATGGCCGACTACATGCTTGTGCCATCTTCTAGACTTTTAGTGCCTATATATGACTTAGATCCTGTTATTGCAGCTCCATTGACAGATGCAGCGCTTACACCTTATTCTGCGATAAAACGTTCCCTTCCTAAATTAATGGCTGATGAATATGTGGTAGTAATTGGTGTTGGCGGATTAGGCCATGTTGCGTTACAGATATTAAGAGAAATAAGCGGAGCTGAAATAATTGCCTGCGATGTGACAGAGGATAAACTAGCATTCGCAAAAGAATTGGGTGCAGCTTATGTAATTAATTCTAAAGACGCCGATGCTGCAGAACAAATTCAGAAAATTACTGGAATTAAAAAAGCAAAAGTAGTTCTAGATTTTGTTGGAGCAACATCTACAATAGATTTAGGAACAAAAGTGGTAAGCCTCGATGGAGATCTTACCATTGTAGGTCTTGGCGGAGGACATTATCAATATAGCATGAACGGATTACCTTTTGGCGTAAGCATGACCAATCCGTATTGGGGATCAAGAACAGAACTGATGGAAGTGGTTGGTCTGGCAAGACAAAAGAAAATTCATATTGAAATCGAAAAACATAAACTTGACGATGCAAACGAAGTTTATGATAGAATGAGACAAGGAAAAATAAAAGGCAGAGCCGTTTTAGTTCCTTAAAATTCAAAACAAAATGAATCGGTTCTAAAGACGGATTTTTTTGTTTTTGCAATAATCTTTGCAGATTAAAAAATATCAATATATTTGTGCATCAAATCAAGCAAATGAAAAATAATATTAACATCGCTTCAATTATTATCACAATTATCATTCGATAGTAGTGAAGGGGTGTTATATAAATAAGTAAAATATACAATTTAGAAAACCTCCCTTTTATGGGAGGTTTTTTTGTTTATAACAATATGAAAAAATCAATTCAGAATAGCATTATTATTTCAATTATCATTATTCGTATCACATGACGAGTCAGGATTCTATTGTCTATTCATAAAAGCCTTTCTCAGTCAAATGTGAAAGGCTTTTTTATTTCTCAGTAACTCATAAAAAAGCACAAATAAAAAACACAATGAAAAACGAATTTACTCTAACTATTTATTCCGAAGATCAGATCAGATTAATAAGCAAATTATCTAGTATGTTTTTAAGAAAACAAATCCAGATTTTGAGTCTTAATATGTCTATTTGCGAAATAGAGAATATGTATAGGCATACGATTGTAGTAAACGAAACGCTGGATCAAGTCATTAATTTAGTTGCGCAAATTGAGAAAATTATCGAAGTTTATAAATGTTATTACTCGTTTAAGGAGGATATTGTATTTAAACAGGTTGCATTATTTAAAATCCCAACTTCCATATTTGCGATAGACATGAATATGGAAGTTATGCTTCGCGAAAATGATCTTAAAATTTCAGAAATTCAAAGAGAGTATACTATATTGCAGGCCACAGGAACAGATGATGAAATAGTTTGTTTAACTGAGAAATTAAAGTCATTTGGTTTGATTGAATTTGTAAAAAGTTCAAGAATTGCTCTTACAAAATCGAATGAAGGTTTTTGCGTAGAATTTTAAAGAATATAGAAGAACTATTGTTGTTTGTTTCTGCTTTTTCTGATGGAAACGTTTTGTATATCTTCAATATTTCTTATTTTTAATGGTCATTACTAAAGCAGTTACAGTATGATTTTAGATACCAAACGTTTATTGTTTTTTTTCTTGTTGAGTTTGACTTTGCTGATAAACACGAATACAGCAGAAGCACAGCTTTTAGGCGGAGCAAAGACTACGACTGAAGAGCCAGTTAAGATTCCAGATGATTCACTCGGAAGAAGAACACCTCAAGGAACAGTCAACGGATTCATTAAAGCACTTGGTGATCAGAACTATCTGCGTGCAAGTCAGTATCTTGTACTGAGTAAACGTTCCTATCGTAAAACATCTGAAAGAATACAAATAGCAAAGACTTTTCAGCAACTCTTGGATCAGGGAGGAAATTTTTCGCCATCATCCATTCTAAGTAATAAAGAATTAGGACGTTTAGATGATAATCTGACAACAGGTATAGATTTGGTTGGAAATATATCTACAGATAAAATAAATATACAGCTTTATTTAGAAAATCAGTCAGATGATAGCGAACCAGCATTATGGCTTTTTTCTGCAGAAACAGTTGAAGCAATTCGTGGAGCAGATGTTAGTGGAGAGAAAACTTTTTTAGATAGAGTTTTACCCAAATTTCTAAAAGATAGAAAATTAGGAAATGTACCAATTGGACACTGGGGAGTTGTGGTGGTCATGGCAGTGGTTACTTATTTATTATCACGACTTCTTATTTATGTGCTTATTTTTCTGATTCAAAAAATATGGAAGAAGGCAGATACGGAAAAAGGAACCGCAATTATAGATGCATTTACACTACCGGTCCAGATGTATATGACAGTGATTTTATTCGTGGCACTTACGCAACGAATGGGAATTTCGATAATAGTCCGTCAGCGATTTAGCATCATAATAATTACAATTGGAATTGTAGCCTTTTTGATCCTGCTTTGGAGAATGACCGATTTTGTTAGTATGTATACTCGAAGCAGAATGAATAATCGAGGACGTGCTTCTGCAGTATCTGCGGTTTTATTTTTGAGCCGTACGATGAAAGTTGCCATTGTTGTTATCGGAATCATTGCCTTATTAGGAATTATTGGTGTAGACGTTACAGCTGGACTTGCAGCACTAGGAATTGGGGGAATTGCATTGGCTCTAGGAGCACAAAAAACGATAGAAAATTTTGTGGGAAGTGTAAGCCTTATTGCCGATCAGCCATTACGTGTGGGCGATTATTGCCGAGTTGATGATATAAAAGGGACAGTAGAAGCCATTGGTATGCGTTCGACAACACTTCGTACGGCAGCTCGTACTATTGTGACGATTCCGAACGGACAGCTGTCGGCTAGTAAAATAGAAAATTATGCTCATCGTGACCGTTTTATATTCAATCCGATTTTTGGTTTTAGAATGGAAACCACTCCAGACCAAATGCGTTATCTTCTTGTAGAACTAAGATCTTTGCTGTATGCGCACCCTTCCGTCATAAATACGCCTCCAATTGTACGTTTTACGGGTATTACGGCAGATGCTTTAAAAGTCGAAATCACAGCTTATATCGAAGCTATAAATCTTGAAACATCGCAAGAAGTTCAGGAAGATCTTTTGTTGAGAATGATGGATATTATAGAAAAAAGCGGCAGCTCATTGGCTTATCCATCGCAAACATTATATATGGCGCGTGATACTCCTTTTTCAAAAGAAAAGGCGGATGAAATCTCTGAAACAGTTAAAAAGTGGAAAGAGAATAGCGAATTACAACTTCCGAAATTTGATCCAAAACGAGTGGAAGAATTGAAAGGAAGTATAAAATATCCTGGCGAAGGCAGTTTTAATCCTCAAGATGAGGAAACTTTACTATAAAAGGATAGGATGCAAAAGAATGATTTTTTTGTAAGCTTCGGAGAAGCAAAATATTTATAGCATACGATAAATGTTTACAACATAAAGCTCCAGAGGAGCGACATATTTTTTTGTAATTTAAATATGTCGCTCCTCTGGAGCTTTTTTGCCTTGTTGTATTTCTATAAATATTTTACCTCGCTGGGGTTTAGAGATCAAGAATATTTTGTCCATCAAAAAAAAATATCTTTTTGAGACAGCCTGTTTTTTGTTTATGAAAACTGCAATTTAGCTTTTAGTTTCTTTTACGATTTCCATACTTCCGTCATTTTGCTTGGCGATTTTCCAATCAGGATTCAATTCTATTTCGTAAAATTCACTTGTGATTTTTTTGCCTTCAATTTTAGAAGGAAGCGGAAACACAAAATAAGTTTTTCCATCTTTATCATAACTTAAAATACCAGCTTTACCCAGTTGATTTTTTCCTTCAACAGTAGCAAAATTTCCAAAATTGTTTCCTGATTTATCTCTTCCTTTAATGCTGGAATAAACAATTCCTTTATCGTTTAAAGTCAATGTTCCATTCATATTAAAAGTACGCCCATAATGATCAATATCAGTGAGTACGACTTTAAGAGTTGGTTTGTTAATTAGTAAATCAGTATAATAAGAGATTAGCTTTTTTTGTTCTTCTTCTCGGGCAATTTCCTGTTTGTTTATTTCATCAAAATTGTTTCTGGATTTGGCTAATCCTAGTAGCTTATTTGTAATAGTTAATTTTGATTTTAAAATCATAACTTCATAAATATCAGTGAAATTATATGTTTTATCTAAACTATTTCTCCAATTAATATTCAAGTAATCAAAAAGCAAACCATAGGCTGGTCCTGTGGCATAAGGAAAAGGTCTGGTATACGTTTTTGCTTCTTCTCGTTGGTTAATTTCTTCAATTGCTTTTTCATATTTATTGTTATAAGAAGACAAAACAAAACCGGTATAATTTGCCAAACCTTCCAAAGTTTCTATTTCTAGCTCATCATTCAAATATTTTGAATATTGCTGTTGTCTTTCTTTTCTAAATATTACAGCATCTTTCAAATAATTTTTGATCTCATCTATTTTTCTTTTTTCGATAATCGCTTTTAAAGTATTTCGTAACGCCTGGTATTCTAATCGCAATAAAATACGAGCATTGGTTTCGTCAAGATATTCAATCGGATTTCCGTTAAACTTTCGGGATTTTATTTGCAGCAGATGAAATAATTCATGAATGATCGTAGCACTTTTATCATCCAGATAATTATTCAGAACCGTAGCATATTCTTTACCTTCATATTTCTGTGTGGTATTAACAAAAACAAGTGAATTAGCTTCCATAATTTTAGAATACAAAATTCCATTATCCGTTTTACTATTTGGTAATTTTACCAAACTATAGATTGAGTTGTCAAAGTCGATTACGATAATGCTGTCATTCCAGATTGGTCTTCCCCAAAGTTTTCCGTTATCTTTTTCTAAAAGTGCTTTTGCTTCCAACAGCTTTTCCTGAATGTTTTGTCTGTTTTTAAAAGCTTTGTCTGTTTCCTGCGCGGCAGAAAATTGAAAGACTGCAATGAAGATTGGTAATAAAAGATTTTTTTTCATTTCCGATTGATGTTTAAGATTTCGGAAACAAAATTAGAGTGGAGGATTTTGAAAATCAGTTAAGCAGAGGTTGAAATCGGGACTAATCCCAAGGATGATTTTTCAATTTGGAGGCCAATTCATGACGGTTTGCCACATCCAATTTGGCATAAAGATTTCGGATATGGGTTTTAACTGTGCTCAGCGAGATAAATAGTGCATCAGCAATCTCTTTGTTCGATTTATCTTCTAGAATCAATTTGGTGATTTTCTCTTCCTGATTGGTTAAAGTTAGGTTTGAAATTTCTGCTATTGTTTTTTGAGGCTTCAGGGCTTTCAATTTTCTAAATTGAAAAACAGAAATAAGCCCCAAAATGAAAACCAATAAAGCTAGAGCATAATTCAGCTTTTTCTGAAACGTATATTTTTGCTGCAGAATGACATTGGAGATTTTTGAAATTTCATCTTGATATTGGATATAATAAGAGGTTTCACCATAGTAGTTTTTAAGTGAATTTGAAATGGCATCGTAAAACGGCTCATTTTTTTCAAAATCGTTTTTTAGATTAAAATCATTTCGTTTAATATCCGAAAATGCTAAAAGCTTCAACAAAGGATGCTTAAGGTTTTTTTCGCTATAGAATTTCACTTTCTCAGCAAAATCATTTATAGCCTGTTGTTGTGCTTCTTTATTTTTTATTTGAGCATTATTTTTTTCTAATTGTTCTTCAAAAGATTTTAATTTTCTCCATTCCTGATCAGTAACATTACTGTTTTGGGACTGACCGAACCAATTTGCACCAGATTTTGGAAAATAGATGGTGTCTCTGTTTGAAAAAATAAAATTGTGATAATTCTTCTTTTCATTATCTCTAACCAATTGCAACCCCTTGATGGTATTAATATTCGAATGAATACGGTAGAGTTTGTCTTTTTCAGACAATAGCTGACCTTTAAATTCAAAATAACCAGTATTATCGGTCTGGGTAGAAAAAAGAATCTGATTTTCGGTAATCATGGTTTCCTCATCATATTTGAGCAGACTCAAATAGACGGTTTTGTTTTTATGCTCATCGTCAATATATCCCGAAATCTTGTACTGTCCGTAACAAATCGGAATAGAGAAGCCTATAAGGATTACCAAGAATAAAATTCGGATTGTTCTTTCTTTTAGCATTTTAGATGAGATAATAGAAAAGCTTTTGAAGGATTAAAAATACGAAAAAAATCAAGGTTGGAGAATGTCATTTTTTGAGTTTGGTTTAGTTTCAGTTTATTGCAATGAAAAATCTCCCAGTTTCATAAATAAGAAACTGAGAGATATAATAGCTTTTCGAATCTTTATATTGTAAGAAAAGGGTGAAGTAGATTAGGTAATATAATATTCGTTAAAAGTTTTTCTTTCAATAATCTTCTGATCATTTAATTCTAAAAGCGTATTTTCAATCATAAGACACATTGCGTTTAACGCAAGATCGTTGGGTTGTACGCCAAAAGGTTCTTCTAGTTCATCGGCAATTGCTTCTAGCGCCACAAAAGTATAGGCAATAAAAACAATTACAAATGGTGTGATCCATCCTAATGTTTCGACAAAACCAAACGGAAGCATAAAGCAATAAATGTAAACAGTTCGATGAAGTAATACACTGTAAGTGTACGGAATAGGAGTGCTGGCAATTCTTTCGCATCCGCCAACAATGTCTGAAAGTTTATTGAGATTTTCTTCAAATGCTAATTGCGCTATACCATCAATTTTGCCTTCTTCTTTTGATTTTTTTACCCAAAGTCCCAATTCTTTTAAAATAATGATTGGTTTAAAATGAACGTCTTTTAACTGCTCTTTAAAATCAGAAGAAAGCAAACGATTTAAATCTTCGCTAGCATCAGTATCTCGCAATTGATGTTTTAATGCATATACAAAAGCAATCAATAAATTGATGAAATTTTGATTTTCAGGTTTATTGTCCTTAGAGTTTAAAAGCGTAATGCTTTGTCTTGCAAGCGATCTGGTATCGTTTAACAAAGCGCCCCAAAGTTTTCGTCCTTCCCAAAAACGGTCATAGCTAACATTATTTCTAAAACCAAGAAATATGGCAAGCGCAATCCCGAACAAAGTAAAAATTGCAGGATTTATATGGAGATTATATTCTAGTAAAAAAGATTTGTAATAGAAAACAAGAAAAGAAAATAGGAAGAGTAAAAACAATCGTGGAATAAGCTGGGGTAAAACTGAGCCTTTCCATTCGAAAAGCATTTTAAACCAGTTATCTTTTTTCTTAATAATCATTTTGTAAAATAATATTGATGCATTAAAAGTACTTATAAAGAATTAATTAACTGCAATTTTTTACTGAATAATTGTTCCGATATAAATACATAAAATCTACGAAGATTAAAGCTTTGGCGGAACCAAATTGTCTAAATCTGAAAGTTTGTAGAATTTAAGATCATTCAATTTCATGTATTTGCAGATAAATTCTAACGTTTCAATTTTGGTCTGATAGTTTTCTGTTATTTCCTTAACGGGTTTATGGCCGCATAGAATTAGAATTTTATTATTCTTTTTGGCATAATCTAATAATTCAAGCAAATACGGAATGCTAAAATGAATATGACTGTTATCAATATCAAAAGCAAATACAATTTTTGAATTATTAAAATAGCTGTCTTGTTTTTCTGGAATTTCACCTCCAAATGCTCGTCCTCTAATAATTTTGAACAGAGGAGATAAAGCTTGATCTAAGGAATCTGATCTTTCGCCGTAAGGATAAGCAAAAGAAGTAACATTGAATCCTTTCTTTTTCATAGAAATAATCATAGGATCAATTTCCTGTTTCAGGTATTCCTTTACACTAAATTGCTTCGTAAACTTAACTGCATTGTAGTGATGATAGCCATGTCCAGCAATCTCATGACCATATTTTTGCATTTCTAAAAGTGTTTTAATTTCTGGAGCTGCGATAGAATCTATTCGGCAGACATTAAAAGTGGCTTTCCAAGAGTACTTTCGCAAAGCTTTATCTGCTTCAGACCATTCGTCGACATAAGCATCATCAAAAGATAAAATGACTCCAGCTTTATAGGCAGGTTTTGAAACCGATTTTGGTTTCTTATTCTCACAAGAGATTAAGGATAAGAACAATAAAAATAATAACGTTTTTGTAAAAAGTATTCTCATAGATTTCAGAGTGCTAGCGAATAAACTTTGAATATAATTCTATTCAAAATTAAAGTTTTTTCTTATAATTGTTTTATCGTTCTTAAATAAAAAGAAAATTTTTTATATTCTGATAGTTACCGATTTTTCAAATCTTCCATGATGACTGATCGAAATATCCTGAAAGGTATTGTCAATTTTCAAATATGGAATTCCGTTTTCATCTTTAATAGTTTCTTGGCTTTCAACTTCAATTACATTGTTGATGTTGGCAAAATTATCTACCGCAATGGTATGGATGCTTTCCAAAGAAAATATACTTTCGGTATAATATAGATTTTCGTTACAGCAGACCTTTCCAGAAGCTTGATTGGCGTTTATAAAATTCAAAGTGCAGGACAACTTTTTGGGACTATATTCCCGTATTTTGGTTTGGCGGTTGTAAATTTTATAAGCAGCTTCTTTCATGCTCCATAAAAGCCATACCATAATTTCAGGTTTGTCAAAATCTTTAATACACTGCTGTTCTTCAATTGTAAAAAGCTTTTCTATAAAACCTTTTCTTTGCCAATTGCTTTCTATGCGTGACTGCGCAAGATCTATAATGTCGTTGCCAATCATTTTTCGGCTAGTTTGGTTTCAATGATTTCTACAGCTGTCTTTACATCAAGCATGCGTTCCATATCGGCATTGTCGATTACGATGTCAAAGTTTTCTTCAATATCCAAAACAATATCAACCAGATTGGCAGAATTGATATTAAGGTCTTTTATAAAATCGGTTTCTTCTGTAAGATTCTCAAACGCTTCTGTGTTTGCAGCAAAAGGTTTGATAATTACTTTTAATTCCTTGATAAGTTCAGTTCTGTCCATTTTAGTTTTCAAATTTTTTAAATAGTATACATGTATTTACATCGCCAAAACCAAAACTGGCTTTTGCAATTATTTTGGGATTCGTTTTGATAGTTTCTAAAAGCACTTTTGAAGGATCAATAAGCGACGCAATTTCTGGGTGAAGGTCAGAGCAATTTTTATTTCCAAACAAAAATCCTTCGTGAAGCTGTAATACCGAAGCAACACTTTCAATGCTTCCAGAGGCGCTTAAACAATGTCCGGTAAGACTTTTTAAAGAATTAATGTACGGAAAATCAGAACCGCTTCTATTGAGAGCTTTTGTCCAATTTTCAATTTCGAGACTGTCTTTGGTTGTGGCAGTCAAATGTCCGTTGATGGCATCAATTTCATTTGGGCTTATTCCTGCATTTTCAATTGCTGTTTTAATGCATCTTTGAACAGCAATACTATTTGGAGCAGTCATCGTTCCGCCATCTCTTTGTCCACCCGAATTGACATTTCCGCCCAATATTTCCGCATAAATTTTTGCACCGCGCTCTAAGGCAGTTTCCAGATCTTCAATGACAAAAGCACCTGCACCGCTACCAGGAACAAATCCTGCAGCCGAAGCGCTCATTGGTCGTGAACCTTCTTCGGGTTTGTCGTTAAATTTGGAAGAACAAACACGAAGCGCATCAAAACCTCCCCAAATATAAGGGCCACTATCAGAAGTACTGCCTGCTAGAATACGTTTTGCCTGTCCAGATTGTATTCTATCGTAAGCCATCAAAATAGCTTCAGCACCCGTTGTGCAAGCCGATGAATTGGTTGTAACTTGATTTCCTAATCCGATTTTACCGCCAAGATAGGCGCTTACACCGCTGTTCATGGTTTGTGCGACAACTGTACTTCCTAATTTTCGGGTTTGCAGTTCGTCAATTTTATAAATGCTTTCGCGGAATTTGTCTATTCCAGAAGTCCCAGCTCCAAAAATAGCTCCACTGTCCCAATCTGGATTTTCGTTTAATGGCAATCCTGCATTATACCAAGCTTCTAATCCAGCAATAACGCCGTATAAGATTCCTGTGCTGTTAAATCCGCGAAGTTCTAGTTCTGTAAAATATTGCAATTTTAATTCGTCAAATATTTGAGGCTGACCCGCAATTTGACAAGAAAACTGCAATTCTTCTAATTGAGCATCATGTCGAATTCCCGAAAT
The DNA here is from genome assembly GCF_040538975.1 of Flavobacterium sp. UW10123. Taxonomy (NCBI): domain Bacteria; kingdom Pseudomonadati; phylum Bacteroidota; class Flavobacteriia; order Flavobacteriales; family Flavobacteriaceae; genus Flavobacterium; species Flavobacterium sp. UW10123. The sequence goes on along the minus strand of NZ_JBEWQE010000005.1, from coordinate 94,472 downwards.
GCTATTTTGCAGTGCATGGCTAAATGCAGGAATTCCGACACCATTTGGCGCTGTTACTCCAAGACCAGTTATTACAATTCGTTTTTTCATAATCTCTTTGTTATCATTCCTGCTAAAACTCCTCGACAGACTTCTTGTCCCGCTTCATTTTTCATTACCGCATTACATTTTAATTTTCCAAAACGGAAAAACAATTTCTCAGAAGTTACCGTCACTTTTTCATTTGGGTAAACTGGTTTTAAAAATTCCATATCGGCAGAAGTAAAAGCGATTACGGTGTTTTCCCCTAATTCATTTCCTAAAAGAAATATTCCCAAACAAACCATTCCAATCTGAGCCATCGTTTCGGTCAAAATAACGCCTGGGGTTACAGGATTGTCTTTAAAATGTCCTTTGTAAAAGTCAAGATTTTCTCTAAATGTGTAGGTTCCTGTTACGCCATTTTCATCTGCGTGAAGCAATTCATCAACAAACAAAAAAGATTCGCTGTACGGGAGCTGTGCAATTATTTCATTTAATTTCATAAGTTTTCAAATTACCATTGCAATAAGACTCTTTGTGCCGAAAATCCTGGGCCAAAACTCAACATTAAACCTTTTTCTCCTTTTTTCGGATTTCGGTTCATTATATTTTCTAAAACATACAAAACCGTAGCGCTCGACATGTTGCCATATTCTCTGAGAACTTCTTTCGTATCATCAATATTCTTTTCCAACCCAGCAAAAAGCGATTCTACGGTTGTAACGATTTTCTTTCCGCCTGGATGAAATATCATATGATCAATATCTTTAATTTCAAGATTATTCTGTTTTAAAAACGGATGAATAATATCTCCAAAATGTGAAGAAATTGTATCTGGAACTTCAATATCCAGAACCATCTGCAATCCGCCGTTAGTGAGCTTAAAGCCCATCATGTGTTCCGCATCGTAAAAATGATACATCTGCTCGTCGAGAATTTCAGGACCTGAATCTTCTTCTTTTGATGATAATAAACAACAAGCAGCACCGTCTCCAAAAATGGCAGCGCTGACGATATTTGGCATCGAGAAATCATTTAGCTGAAAAGTGGCAGTTGGAGATTCTACAGCAATTACCGCTGCACGTTTGCCCGGATTTGATTTCAGGAAATTCTTCGCATAAATAATTCCAGATATTCCGGCTGCACAGCCCATTTCGGTTACGGGAAGACGAACAATATCTTGTCTTAACTTCATTTTATTAATTAGATAAGCGTCAAGCGAAGGAATCATAATTCCGGTACAGCTTACCGTAATGATATAATCTAAACTCTGCGGATCCCAGCCTGTTTTCTCTAATGCTTTTTCTAAAACCTGATGTCCTAGAACAATCATTTCACGGCTGTAAATATCATTTTTTTCTTCGAATGAAGTAGCGGTAAAAACCTCAGAAGGTTCCATGATGGAATAACGTTTGTCAACAGAAGCACCTTCAAATATCTTTTTTACTTTTTTGATAAAACGTTCTTCCTGACCTTCAAGCCATACATCGACTAGCGGAAGGATTTCTTCTGTGGTTCTTGAATATTGCGGAAGCTGTTTAACAGCTGTGATTATTTTGACACTCATTTTTTAGTAATTATCCACTGGTAGCGAAATGCCCATTTCCAGTTTATGGAATAGTTTTTTAAGTTTAATTTTTTGGACAAATGTTCTAATTCTTTCTTTTTGAATCCTTTAAGAATAGAAATTAATCCATCATTGCGAGACATATTGTTAAGATTGAAAACAAAACCAATCAGTTCGAATAATCGATAAGCCAATTTGCTTCTATGCAGATCATTTACAACAATGCCTATTGAAGCATTTTTGTTTAAAGTATTCATGACATCAGCGATTTGATTGCTTGTAAAATGATGCAGTGTAAGCGTGCATAAGACAATATCATATTTTAGCTGATTGAATTCTTCATTAAAAATATCCATACACAGATATTCAATGTTTGGAAAATCTTTAGATAGTTTTCGGGCATAATCAATAGTAAAAGCATTTGCATCAATGCCAATTAGTTTAAAATTTAGATTTTGTTTTTTTCCATATTTAGCAAGCATTCTTAGCATATCTCCGTTACCGCAACCTATGTCTGCAACGGTAATTGTTTTGGAAGTATCAGCCTTTTTTAAAAGTTCTTTAATGCCATGAAGCGTGAGTTTATTGCCGCCAAGCAACTGATTAATAGAAGCAATTTGATCTAAAGCACCAATCAATTCTTCGCCTTCAAGCGAAAAATCGTCCATTATTTCAATTTCTTCGGTTCTATATTTGGTGTTTACACTCATTTATTCAACTGCTACGGGACGTCCGTGTGTTTGTTTTACAATAAGGGAAAGTAATGACGGAACCGAAGCGGCTACAGTTGTCATTGCATGTGTAAAATTTTTATAGGTCAGCGCTTTGGCTAATATTCGTCCAAAAAATAATCTTTTACTAAAATGCTTTTTCCATTCCTGAATATACTTTTTCTCCAATTCATTTCTGGATTCTATTTTTCCGTAATAGAAATCCAATACCAATTCGGAAGCTATTTTTGCACTATGAATAGCCATTGCCATGCCGTTGCCACACATTGGGTGAATTAATCCCGCACTATCGCCAATCATTAAAATATGGTTTTCTACAGGTTCTTTTCTGCCAAATGAAATTTGGCTTATGGTTAAAGGTTTTTCAAATAGGGAAGTGCTGTTTTCAAAAACAGCTTTTAGCTTTTTATTTTTATAAAGTACCGATTTCTGATACTCTTCAATGTTTTTATACTTTTTAAAAGTTTCAAAATCGGCCAGATAGCAAATGTTTATAATGTTGTTTTCTACTTTTGAAACACCGCAATAACCACCTTGAAAATTGTATAAAGCGACAAGTTTTTCATCAAAATTTCCAGAATAATGCCCTTTAACGGCTAACCACGGCGATTTCTTAGAAATAAAATCTCTTTCCAAAACCTGATCAATATTAGATCTTTTACCATAAGCGCCCAGAACTATTTTTGCAGAAAGTGTTTCTTCGGAAGTTGTTACGGTAAAAATGTCGTTTTCAAAAGAAATATTGGTAACCGTTTCTGTTATGATCGAACAGCCGTTTTCTGCTGCTTTTTGAAATAGAAAATGATCCAATTCGTAACGGCTAATTCCAAAACCGCCCAACGGAAGTTTTGTTTTTGCGGTTTTACCGTTTTGCGCTGTAAATTCAAAATTTGAAATGCTTGTGGGATACAGTTTTGAAACATCAACTCCAAGCCATAGCAAATACGGAAGAATTTCATTTGAAATGTATTCACCGCAGACTTTATGTTTTGGGTACGTATTTTTTTCGATAAGAACAACCTTTAATCCTTTTTTGGATAAGTGTAAAGCGCCTGCCAGACCTGCAAGACCGCCACCAATAATAAGCACATCGGGATTTGTTCTCATACTACCAATTTAGTCATAATTCTTACACGAACTTTACTTAATTTGATAATAAATTAACAAAATTTCAACCTTTGTCTTAAAAGACAAACATGGCTTTTATTAGAGAAAATGAAAGCAAGAAATTCATTTAAAAGATAATCTTTATTTTTGCCGAAAATTAGCAGCATTTACCAATGACAATACAAGATTTAGTAGGCACCTTTTCTGTTTCGGGAAGCAATCAGGACGAAAGTAATGACATTACATACAAAGGTGTTTTGACTTTAACGTTGGATAAAAATAACAGAATTAAAGCAAATTGGGTTATCAATTCGCATCAGCAAAAAGGAACAGGCTTTTTTAAGGATAAAATTCTGGTAATTAATTTTAATTATAAAGGAGAAGACAATAAAATTTATAAAGGTGTTGTAGTTTACAGATGTATCACTAAAGATGTTTTAGACGGATTCTGGTCTGAGAAACATGGAAATCCGTTGTATCTTGGCAGTGAACATTGTTTGAGAATTGAAACTACAGAAAGGTTAAATTAGAATAGAAACAGCGCAAAACTTAAAATGTTTGCGCTGTTTTTTTTTGCCATAGATTAAAAGGATTTCCACTGATTTAAATCTGCATAATCTGCTAAATCTGCGTGAAAAAATTATTCTTTTAGGTTTTGCAGAAAATATATCAATTGCCTGCAGCAATAAGTTAAGCCGGATTTACAGCAGTTTTGTATTTTCTGTTGTAAAGAATAATAAAACCAATCCAGATTACTAATAAAATAGCGATTAGTGTAAGTTCTGTTTCGTGCAAACCGTTACGAAAGAAATTGTTTAGCGAATGAACTCCTGCCACAGCCAGCAATGATCCTGTAGAAGAATATACTTTTCCGATTCCCCAAGTTCCGAAGAAAATGATTCCTAGGAAAATCATGTTGCTTGGTGTGGTTTCTAAATTTAAATGCCAAGCAAACCAAAGGACAGCAATAATCAATATAGAAGTAAATTTAGGAAGCGATTTTAATTGCTCTTGTAAAAATCCTCGCCAGCCAATTTCTTCCAAAAGGCCATAGGCTAAAACAGTAAACATTAATAAAATTGGGAATTTTCCAATGGTAAAATAGTAAACGCCAGCAATTAAAACGGCAGGAAGTAGCCAGTAAACCACAAAAGGAACAATTGCGTTTTTGTATATTCCTTTTAATGACATCGGGTTATGAAGTGAGAATATTTTTATTGCTGCTAAAGCTCCTAAAGCTGGGCCAACGCCACGCAGCAAAATCACTAAATACGGATTTTCTATTCCAGATAATAAATTGGTTTTTACAGCTGCATATCTGCAGATTACTGCGATTACATAAAAAACTATAATTGCTCCAAAGTTGATTTTATTTTTCATCGTTTTAAATTTGTTTGGTTTAGTGAAGCAAACTTATGGCGCATAAATGAAAATAAAATTGACTTTGGGTAAGAAATCATTTTTCCATGACTCTTTTTCGAATTCTGCTTAAACTTTCTGCTGTTAATCCGAGATAAGAGGCAATGATTTTTAAAGGTGTTCTCTGAAAAATTTCTGGACGACCTTCTATAAGTTTCAAATAGCGTTCTTGAGGAGAAAGCGTCAAAAGATTAATCTGTTCCTGCTGTTTGCGTACATAAAGCATTTCAGAAATGGCTTTTCCAATTCGCAAGCCTGTTTCAGATCTTTGGTATAATTCATTTAAATCTTGATGAGAAATAGACCAAAGCGTTACATCTTCTAAAGCTTCAGTTTTAATAACCGATGGCTGCTGATTTAAGAAAGACATATAATCGCTTATAAAACTATTTTCATATAATAAATTAATGCAAATGTCTCTTTTTCCATCCCAAACAAATAAACCCGCAGATCCTTTGATGATGATGTTTAGATATTTTTCGACACCATGATAATCTTTTATGATTTCTGACTTGTTAAATTCACGGACTTTAATTTTCTCTGAAAACCCTTTCCAGATATTCATATCGGCAGAAAAATAATTTTCGAAAACTCTCTTTACCTCTTCTGGAGACGGACTTTGCGGCATTTTATTAAATTATGAGTTTGGAATGCCAATATAGGTTTTATCTTTCAAAATAAAAACAGCTCTTTTAACCAAAATCTACTTCAAACAAGGCAATTGTAAAACGTTCGCATTCAGCGGTTGTTCTACTTTTCTTTCTAATTTTTCTGAGTTTAACGTGATATAAATTTCCATAGAACCTGTTCCAACTTTTAAGCCCAAAATATGACCACCGTACGCATCAAATTTGTCATCGGTTGCCACGCCGTGCATGTGTATCGAAGGTTTGTCTCCGTTCCAGGCAATAGATCCTGTAATGCTTCCCATTTCGACTTTATTGAAAGTTTTAGGATGAAATTTCTTTTCGCCGAAATCATAAAAACCGAAAGTGGCTTCTTGCGCAAAACCAATTCCAGTAAAATTGGCCGAAGGTATTTTTTGTTCTTTTGCCAAGTTTTCAATTAATGCCAAAACATTATCGCCTTCGCGAAGAACCATCAGAAATCCATAATTGGTCTTGGTATGACGACATTTTTCAGCATCTTTTTGTTGTGCATTAGCGGCATTAAAAATTAGTAAAAGCACTAACGCAATTTGGATTTTAAAGGTTTGAATATTCATAAATTATTTAAATTAAAGAATTAGGTTGCAATTCATTATCATATTTTTCAGGATCTGAAGCGGCATATTCGTTTTCAGGTTCTGGAATTACATGAATTTTAGAATCGCTTATAGAGATAACTGCCGAACAGACGTAAATTCCAATTTTTCCTTCATTGTATTTAAAATCTAGTAATGTCAGCTTGACAATGTCGTTAATCGAAAGCTCGTAGTAATTTCCATAGCGGATAATCTTAAATGAAATCTGTTTTTCTTCACTAATTTCAAATTGATTGGTCTGAATGTTTTCAAAGATAAAATTATTTTTTACATCCTTTTCATTGAATCCCCAAGCTCTAAATTGGACAAAACCATTCATAAAATCAATCGAAATATAATATCCTGTGCCTTCTTTATCACATTCAATTACAAAACCTGTTTTTCCCATTCCTTCTACAGATAATGTTCCTTCCCAGACAAAATCATTAGAAGGTTTTTCGAAACCGTATATTTCATATCCGCTTCGGCAACCAAAACGCCATTTGCTTTCATTTTCTAAAACAAAATCGGCTGTTGGATTTCCTAAAATAGGCAAGGGAAGAGGAAGGTCTTTTTGAAGAATTGTTTTCTGATAGAGTTTCTGCCAGTAATAATAGCTTTTCAATAAAAGTCGTCCGCTTTTGTCGACATCGAGTTCTTTTGGAGGCGGAATTACTCGGTGCGTATTGACATTTCCGTCTGCGAAATAGAAATTATAAACTAGAAAATGTTTCCCTTCTTTGACCACTCTTGCTGCATAATTTCCTTGAGGCATTAAAACATTATTATGAAAAGCAGAATATTCTCCTCTAAACTCGGGAGAAGACCAATAACGGACTTTAATATCTTCTCTGATGGATCCTAAAAGATAATGTGTTCCTTTAATTTCAAAAACACAAGGACATTCCACATCGTCATACACATACGGAATATGAAGCGGTTTCTGCAATACAAAACCTTCTTTTTCTCTTTTAGCAACACCAATACAGCCTCTGCGGTATGTTGGTCCAGAGGCGCTTCGTGCGCAGATTAACAGATAATCTTCACCTTTGTATTGGTATTTAAAAGGATCACGAAAACTAATCCATTGTCGCGGATTGTTGTTTGGGCCTTCATAATGTGGGGCTTCGCTTTTAAAAGGAAGTCCGTATAGATTTTCTTTTTTCCAAGTAATTAAATCGGCAGAAATGGCTCTTCCTACTTTTTGTTCAATTCCTTTATCCTGACGTTTCAAGCCAGTATAATACATTTCATAACCTTCGCCATCCGATTTTTTGCTAATGTGCATCGTCCATAACATATCGTCGTCCCATTCTCCGGGATCGCCAACAAATAAGGCATTTTTTACTCGTTTCCACGAAAGACCATCTTTTGAGACTGCATGTGCTATATAATCGTGATTAGGAATAATTAAATGAAATAAATGATGAATTCCTTTTTCATCTATAAATACATCAACATCTCCAATTTCCCAGTTGCTAAATCCTGAACCTGAATACATTTTATTATTTATTTTAAACTGTTAGTATATTTTTTTTTGCCACGAATGACACGAATTTTCTCGAATTTTAAATCTGATGAACTTTGTCAAAGTTTAAAACTTTGACAAAGTTGTCGTTGAACTATTTTTAAATTCGCGCTAATTCGTGTAATTGCTTTTCGCCTGTTCGCTATCGCTCGGGTCATGGCTTATCTTTTATGCTCAACGAATACAATTATTTAATGACTTTATAATATTTTAAGCCTTCCAAAATTCCTTCTGAAGCCGAAGTTTTAGCGACATAAATACTTTTTGTTGTTTCATAATCTGCCAGTTCTGCGCTTCGGTTTCCTACAATAATTCCTTTTACGGGACCTCTAAACATGTCGACATCGTTTCCAGAATCTCCTGCAGCAATTACATTGCTTAACGGAATAGACCATTTTCTGCACAAGAACTTAATCGCATTTCCTTTTGATGCTCTTTTAGGAATAAAATCCAAAAATTGTCCGTGACTCGGAATAATATTGACTTTATACCAGCCTGTTCCTAAAACAGTAATTAATTCGTCATGATTGTATTGTTCTTTTTCATAGTAATACGAGATTTTATAGGGATTTTGAGCTTCTTCTTCCTGAATCCTGATCCATTTAATGGCTTTTAATCTGTTTACAATATCTTCTCTTTTCCATCTTCCAGCGAGGAATTTTGCCCAGCCTTTGTCCAAAATATAATCCTTTCCGTTAGTGTAATAAATTTCTGTTCCAACAGAACAGATTATGAAGTCGGGTAGGGGAAATTCTTCTTCGTCAATTACTTTTTTTACTAAAGCCAAATTTCGCCCCGAAGCCATTGCAAAAGCCATTTTATCGGTTCGGTTGGTCAAATGTGCTTTTAATTCTTTCAGACCTGGATTGGCTAGTTTTGGTTCAATCAATGTTCCGTCAATATCAGAAACCAATAAGTGATCGATTTTTCGTTTCAATCGACTGATATTGATATTGGGATAATGCTGTTTTTTGATTCCGGTCGAAGAAACCGATAAATTCTCATTGATCAAATCGACATATTGATTGACGTGACTGACCCAACTATAATATTTCTGAATATTGATGGCGCCATTGTTCGAATAATATTTCCATTGATTTTCATCGGTCAAAATATTTCGAAGTGCTTTTTTGATCTGACTTTCTTCTTGCGGATTTACTAATTCTCCGTTTTGGCAGACTGGAATAATTTCTGAAGGTCCACCGTTTTTGGTCACTACAACAGGAAGTCCAGAACTAGCTGATTCTATAACGGTCAAGCCGAAATTTTCATGCAAGGCTAAATTCACAAAAACACCTCTTTTTTCTGCGGCATATCGATAAATAATCGAAACTTCATTTTCGACATCATGCTTTTTCGGAATAGCCATTTTTCCATATAAATCGTATTTGTCCATTAAAAGAAGCAAATCGGTTAGAACGTTTTTTTCGGATTCAGGCATTTTGGCAATGTCTTTTCGAATACCCGCAAAAATGACCAGATTGGCTATGCTTTGCAGCTCTTTGTCTTTTCCGTAAACTTCAATTAAAGTGTTTAAGTTTTTGTGACGGTCAGGTCTCGAAAGTGCTAGAATAATAGGCTTATGCGGATTGGTTAGGAATTTAGAAATGGATTCTGCAACCCAATATTTTCGTTGTGCTTCTTCCATATGTTTATCAGAATCGTTTTCCTGATAATAATAAGGTACAAATTTTCGGGTATCTATTCCGGGAGAAATGGCGTGGTATTTTCCTAATTCGAAATTTTTGTATGCCTTGTAAGTTTCAATTTCCTGTTCTGTAGAAGTAACTATAAATTCGGCAAGTTCTAATGTTTTTTCTTCTGCAGCAATTCGGGCTTTAAATTTAAATTTTTTTTCGAGTTCTTCCTCTGTTTCTCCACTTTCTATTAATTTTTTCTTTTTGTAAAATCCTAATGAGTGTCCCGTATGAGCAAAAGGAATATTTAAAACGGCAGATAATTCGGCTGCGGCATATCCCGCGTCTGCATAATGGGAGTGAATCCAATCAGGAAAAATATTATGCTGTTTGATGTGCTGCATCGCACCATTTACAAAAGTATCAAGACCTTCCCAAAGCTGTTCTTTTGGCTTGTATTTTTTTCCTAGAAACGGAATTCGCCTGATGTCCAATTTGTCATTGATAATTTCTACAGGCACTGCATATTCAGGAGAAAGAGCGGGATCGTCTATTAATCTGGTAAAAAGATGAACGTGTTCTACATCTTCATGCTGGGATAAAAATTCGGCTAATTCGTATATGTATTTGGTCTGGCCTCCATTGTCTGCATCTCGTCCTATTTCTAGACCAGAACCTTTCAAAAGTCCGTGTATATTGATTAGTGAAATTCGTAATTTTTTCATCATTCTTCCTTAAATTATTTGAAATCACAAGTTACTGCGCCCATATAGATTAGGAAGAAATAATTTCATTTAAAATTTACATATTTCCCATGTTTGAAAGAGAAATAGAGTGTTTTAACTATAAAAAAAGCCTGATATTTTAAATCAGGCTTTTTCATAATCTTAATTTTTATTGATTAAATTTTCGATATCAAATATTGAAATTTTAGGATTCCCACCAACCGATCCCGCGACCAAAGCTCCTGTGGCACAAGCAAAATTTAAGGCAGCTTGCGGTTCTTTTCCGCTTAAAAGTGAAGTGACCAAAGCTCCTAAGAAAGAATCTCCAGCACCAACCGTATCTTCGACTTTTACAGTGTAGCCTTCATTTTCGTAAAGATGTTTATCCCATAATAATAGTGCACCATCTTTTCCTCTTGTTACGCAAATTGCAGTAGCATTGCTCAAAGAGCATATAAAATTCATGTTTTCTTCTAATGTACTATAAGGGGAATTGAAAGCGGCACTGATTTCCAAAATTTCCTCGTCATTAAATTTGATGAAATTAGCAGACTGCATTAAATGCTGTAAAGTTTCATAATCGTAGTGCGGTTTTCGAAGATTAACATCAAAAACTTTATAGGTATGTGTGTTGAGCAATTCTTCTAAAGCTTTTCTCGAAACTTCATCACGGCAAACTAGACTTCCGTAGATTAAAACATCTGAGCTAACAACCAGTTCTCTCGTTTCTTCGTTTAGGATGATTTTGTCCCAAGCAGAAGGATAAAGAATTTCATAAGTAGCCGATTTTGTATCGTCTAAAGTTACATTTACCAATCCTGTTGGGAAGTCATCAGATTTTAGAATGGTATTAGTGTCTAGGCCTAATTTTTTGACTTCATCAATGATTGCTTCTCCGTCTGCATCATTTCCTACACAGCTAATCATATTAGAATCTACGCCCAAAGCTTTCATGCGAAGAGCTACATTTAGAGGTGCGCCACCAATTTTTTTCTCATTATCAAAAATGTCCCAAAGTACTTCTCCGAAAGCGACAGCTTTTAGTTTTTTGTCGTTATTCATTTTAATTTTCTCTTATTTTTAAAACATTAAATCGTATCATTAGAGTTTCACACGATTTCATAAAAATAGAAAAGAATAACCGTTTCTGCAACCTAAATCTAAAAATCATAACAATCTGTTCACTTTACAAAGTATAGAATTTTTAATTTATATTTGTGGAATCGGTAGTCTTTTTTTTATAAAAATAGAACTTATTAGAGGATAAAATGCGTTAAAAACTGTATTTTCTCATAATCTTATAAAGGTTGTTTCTAATAAATTTAAAGTCGATATAACAGTTTGCTAATAAAATTTTACTTTCAAAAAACTATTTGAAATTTTAAATGAAATTATTTTACCAAGTTGAAGACAAAGAGCTTCTAAAAGTTAGAAATGAAATTTTTAAAGAAGTTGGAATTCCTTCTTTATTAAAAAACGGTTTTGAACTTTCTCCATTTAAAACTTCTTGGCACGGTCAATACGACAGAAGCAGTCGCGGTTATGCTTATGATTTTGGCAGATTATCATCCGGAAATTATTTGGAGCAAATTTCTGTTAATATACTTCAAGGTGAAAAATGGATTCAAATTCATTTGAATATTTATGAGCTTAATCCTTCTTTAAATTCATTATCACTTTTAAAAGATTTTGATGGTTTAGAATTTGGAACTCCCGATAAGATTTCTACTAAAATGAGATTGAGAAGTGATGAATATAAAGGTCCACCATTATTCTATATGCTTTTTTTGCCAAAACATAAACTTAGAAAATTTTATACTAAAAATGGTTACGAAATTGAAGTTGCTAAGCTTTCAAAATTGATACAATCTGATATGCAAAACATAAATGTTTTTGTAGAAAAATGGCATAAAATGTTTGTTCCTAAGAGAACAGATTGGGAAGGCAATCTTCTATAATCTTAGATCTCTGTAATACACGAGAAACCCCTTGTTTGTATTTTAATTATTTTTTAAGAAAGTTTTAATCTTTTGCTAAGAAGTCAGTTTCCGTTTATATATTTGTAACCAGTCTAAATAAGGATAAATTACAGATTTTATATGAAAACAATTTTCAAAACACTTAAAAACAATGCTTTATGTCAAGTGTTTATAGCCTTTTTGATTCTTTTCTTATGTTCAGAAACGGCTTTTTCTCAATCAACTGTAGGTGCAATTTCGGGTAAAGCTGTTGTTAAAGACGGAAATTATTTACAAGGTGCAACAGTTAAAATTTCAGAATTAAATAAAACGACAACAACAGATTCTGATGGTACTTACCAATTAAAAAATATTCCTTTCGGAACTTATTTAGTTGAAATAAAATTAAACGGTTACGAATCTTCTCCAGCTTCAGTTATTATTGATCAAAATAATACAGAAGTTACTCTTGATTTTGAATTGACTTATACTTCGCAAAAATTAGAAGAAGTGATTGTAAGTTCTGGAGGAAATCGATTTGCGAGAAAAGAAAGTGAAGAGGTTTCTAAAATGAAACTGAAAAACATGGAAAATCCTCAGGTTTATACTATTGTAAGCAAGGAATTGATGAAAGAACAGGTTATTACAGATTATAATAGCGCTTTTAAAAATGTTCCTGGAGCAGGTATTGCCGAAGTAAGAAATCAAGGAAGGACAACTAATATTTCTAGAGGTTTTGCTACGCCGCAATTGGTTAGAAATGGGGTTGGAAGTTTTACCTATAATTCAATTGATCCGTCAAATTTAGAGCGTATTGAAGTAATAAAAGGGCCGTCGGCAACTTTATTTGGAAGTACAATTTCTTCTTTTGGTGGATTGTTTAACAGAGTAACCAAAAAGCCTTTTAATTTCTTTAAAGGTGAAGTGTCTTTTTCAGCTGGTGATTGGGATTTGAATCGTCTAACGGCTGATATTAATACTCCGCTAAACGAAGATAAAACGGCTCTTTTTAGAATTAATACGGCTTTGCATAGCGAAAGAAGTTTCCAAGATGCAGGTTTCAATAAAAGCTTTTTTATTGCGCCAAGTTTTTCTTATGAAGTAAACGAGAGATTGACTTTATTAATTGACGCCGAATTTAGCGCTTCAAAAGGAACTTCGCCAACACGATTAGCACCTTATACAAAAGCAGATGCTACGGCTCATAGCATTGAAGAATTAGGAATTCCGTACAAACTTTCATTTGCTAATAATACAGTAAATTACACAGGTCAGCAATACAATATTTTTGCGCAATTGAAATATAAAATTTCAGACGAATGGACTTCACAAACTATCGTTTCGCGAACAAGATCTTCATCAGAAGGATATGTTGTGGCTTTGACAATGTTGAGTAACGAAACGTTGAGACAGCAAGTTACGAATCAGGATTATCCGTATTATGGAACTGATATTCAGCAAAACTTCAACGGAGATTTTAAAATTGGAAAATTGCGTAATAGAGTAGTGGCTGGATTAGATTTTTACAGTCTTCGTGCGACACGTAACGATGCAACAGTAAACATGCCAGCAATTAATTTTAGAAAACCAGGTGATGCTTACAACAATTTTACGCTAAACAAAATTGAGCCTTTATTTGCAACTGCCACTTATACTAACATGGTGTCAAACAACGAAAGAACATACAGTGCTTATGTTTCGGATGTATTGAATGTTACGGATAGATTATTGGTTATGGGAGGTGTTAGAGCTGACCGTTACATTAATAAAGGCGTATATTATCCGAGTCGTGATTCTATTGCAGGAAATTACAATCAGACGGCATTTTCTCCTAGATTTGGAGCAGTTTATCAAGTGGTAAAAGAGAAAGTTTCTGTTTTTGGAAACTATATGAACGGATTCAACAATGTTGGCGGATCTGATTTCTATGGAAATACTTTTAAACCAAATCAGGCGAATCAGTTAGAAGGTGGCGTTAAACTTGACTTCAACAAAATTAGTGCAACTTTTAGTTATTATGACATAAAAGTAACCAATGTGACTCGCGATGATCCAGATCACTTAAACTTTCAGATTCAAGACGGAACGCAATTGAGTAAAGGTTTTGAAGCAGAATTGATTGCAAATCCGATTAAAGGTTTAAACATTGTGGCTGGTTATACGTATAATGACAGTAAATACACAAAAGCTAATCCGAGCATTAACGGCTTGCGACCTACAACAGCTGGTTCGCCAACAACTGCCAATCTTTGGGCAAGTTACAGGTTAACTGAAGGCGCTGCGTCTGGTCTTGGATTTGGTTTTGGAGGAATTTATGGAAGCGAATATTATCAAACGAATACGTCTACATTTAAATTCAGCATTCCTTCTTACACCGTTTTAGATGCTTCTGTATTTTACGACAGACCAAAATTTAGGTTAGGTTTAAAAGTTGACAATCTTACCAACGAAAAATACTGGTCATATCGTTTAGCAGCACAAAACCCAACGAGAGTTACAGGAAATATTACGTTTAAATTCTAAGAATTCAATTCGGCATTTAAAATGATATTATCTACATTTGGATTTTATTGCAAATTATGACCAAAGGTTTTAAAAATACTATCAGACAAATACATTTGTGGCTCGGTTTAGCATCGGGCCTCATTGTTTTTATAGTGAGCATTACAGGATTTCTTTATGTTTTTGAAGAAGAAATTCGCGATTTTGAGAACAAAGAATATCTTCATGTTCCTGTTCAGGAAAAGCCATTTATAGGGTTAAAAATTATAATTGAAAATTATGAACGTCTGGAACCAAAACAGAAAATTACGGCTTTAAAAATTGATAAAGCTGATGCTAATGCCGCAGTTCAAATTTCTACCAAAAAGAAGAAGACCTATTATTTCAATCCGTATGATGGGACTTTAATCAATCAGCAAGGAGTAGACTGGCTAAATACTGTACTAGAAATACATCGTACTTTGCTTTTGGGTGAAGTTGGTGAATTTATTCAAGGTTGGTCGGTTGTGATTTTTATCGTCATGCTCGTAACGGGATTAATTTTATGGTTTCCAAAACAGAGACGTCTGCTTAAACAATCCTTGAAGATAAAATGGAGCGGTTCATTTAAAAGAATCAATTTTGATCTGCATCAGGTTTTGGGTTTTTATGCTTCTATTTTTTTGCTTTTAATTGCTTTTTCGGGAACGTATTTTAAATATGATGCTGTTAAAAAAGGAGTTAGTCTGGTAACAGGAAGCAAGCTCAGAAAAGGTGATGAAGTAGTTTCTAATGCCAAAATGGATTCGACAACCATTTCTGTTCGTTATAACAATATCTACGAAAGTGCAAATGCAAAATATCCTGGAGCAACTTCGGTTTCATTTTCAATCAGAAAAACAGGAGAACTGCGTTTAAGAATGACGTATCCAAATGATTGGGCAAGAAATCAAAATACGCTTTTCTTTGACGGAAAAACAGGGCAGATGCTAAGAACCAAATTATACAAAGACAATAACGCCGCCGATGTTTATGAAGCTAGTAATCACGACTTGCACACAGGAGTTTTCTTCGGACTTACAGGAAAAATAATCTGGAGTTTGGTCAGTTTGATTGGCGCTTCTTTGCCTATTACTGGATTTATAATTTGGTGGAAGAAAGGGAAAAAGTCTAAAAAGAAAAAGAAATAATATGGTTTATAAAGAATGAAAAACTTTGAATTATACTGGAAAGAAATACATATCGGTTCATTAATTGAAACGAATTGGGATATGAGAAGTTCAGGCGATATTGCATTTAGTGCTGATTTTTTAAAGAAATTTTCAGAAGAAATTATACATCTTTCTAATTTAATTAAGAATTCAATTCGATTAAGTATTTATTTAGAAAATGGTGAGACAGGTGATGATGGTGATGAGATACTTGAAGAAGAAAACAAATTTTTAGACTTGATTAATAGTACTGATTGGTATTTGATAAATGAAAAAGAAGAAAAGGTAAAAATTCTTTGTCCATTTTTTCATGAAGATAATGGAATAACTTGGCAACTTGATATCTAATTTTCTTAAAAAATAAAAGCTCAAACTGCTGTCTTATATTTCACTACAAATTTTTCCTAACTCATTACAAAATCTGAATTTTCACTTTTTATTTTAAGAAAATTTAGATTTTGCTGTATTAAATTTGGTCGAAATGTAAAAATTAAGACCATGCAGATTAGTTCAATTTCAGGCTCATTCTGGGAAAATAAAAAGAAAACTTCACTTTGGGATCGATTATTCAGAAGGAATAAAACGACTATCAAAGCACTCAAGACGCCAGAGATTATTAGCAAAAATTGCCAAGGTTTGTTGCTGAAAAACGAAATCATAAAATCATTTCTTTTTTCTACAGATATGGCACTTATCGAAAATAATGATGCCGATGCAATTCTGGCGGTTTACCCTTTTCTGCCATCTCCCAAAATCATTAAAACGTTGATTGATTTTGCTGGGAAACCTATCGTCTGTGGCGTTGGAGGCGGAACAACCAAAGGTAAAAAATCGGTAGAAATGGCTATTTATGCCGAACAAATGGGCGCTGCAGGAATCATTGTAAATATTCCGTTTGAAAACAAAGACGTTAAAAAAATTAGAGAAAAAATTAGCATACCGATTATAGCTACAGTAACATCATCAGATTATGATTTTTTAAACGGAAAAATCAAAGCAGGCGTAGATATTTTTCATGTTTCTGGAGGAGCACAAACCAATAAAATTGTAAATGACATTTCTAGCAAATTTCCTAATTTTCCAGTAATGGCCACAGGTGGAAAAAGTCTAGGTAATATCGAAGAATCTATTCAGTCGGGTTCTAAAGCAATTGTACTTTCGCCACCGTCAAATAAAGATTTGTTCAAAACAGTTATGGAAAAATACAGAAATACTTTTGGCAATTTCTGATTTAACGATTTAATAAATAAAATAAGAAAGGCAATCATATCAGATTGCCTTTCTTATTTTAAGCTTGAAAATTAATTAACCATGCGCTTCAACAGAAACATCGTTCCATTTTTCCCAGCTTTCTAATCTTTGGTCATAGCTTTGTTTTACAAAAGGGTATGCTACTTTTCCTAATAACAATCGTAAAGGAGGATTTTCGTTTTCTACTAATTTTACCACTATTGGAGCAGTGGCTTCAACTTTGCCAAAGATGTTTTCTCTTTCAGCCAAGGCTTTTTTGATTTCGTCATAATAGGGTAGACTTTCACTTGTAATTCCGGTATGCCAGATGTTAGATTCGTATCCGTTTGGTTCCAATAAAGTCACATTGATTCCGAATTGTTTTACTTCAGATGCCAATGTTTCGCTTAAACCTTCAACAGCAAATTTAGAAGCACTGTAAAGTCCCATTCCTGTTGGTAAAGTTGCCAATCCTAAAATAGAAGAAACCTGAATAATATGACCGCTTTTTTGTTCTCTCATTATTGGAATAACAGCTTGTGTTAACCATAAAGTTCCAAAGAAATTCGTTTCAAACTGTTCTCTCGCTTCTTGTTCGCTTGCCTCTTCTACAGCTCCTGTAAGCGCATAACCTGCATTGTTGATTAAAACATCAATTGTTCCAAAATGCTGTTTTGCTTTCTGAACCACTCGTAATGATTCTTCACGATTATTGACATCAAGTTTTAATGGCAAAATTGAATTTCCATATTTTTCTTTTAGATCGTTTAAAGTATCTAAGTTTCTAGCTGTTGCAGCTACATTGTAACCTTTTGCTAAAAAGGCTTCTGTCCAAGCTCTTCCAAATCCTTTTGAAGCTCCTGTAATTAAAATTGTTTTTGACATGGTGTTTATTTTTATAATTAATTGATTTTAAAAACGACCAATCGGTCATTTTTATGGCAAAAAAAATTATATCAATTTTTCAGATATAATTTTTTTAAGCGTTTTCTCTATTGTTTTCATATTATCGTTATTTCCAGATACTCGAGACATTAAATGCCCTCCTTCAAGCATAGCAAAAAGTGCAACGGCAAATTCTGATGCATTCCAATCAGGATGAAATTCTTTATCTGCTATTCCTTTTTCTATTATCGAAGTTAAAAGAATCTGTCCTCGTTTGATGGCATTGTGTACTTTCTCTTTTACAATCGGATTTGTATCGTCAGCTTCGGTTCCAAAGTTTAGCAAAGGACATCCGCCAATTACCGGTGGATTTAGCGGATTGCTAAAAAACTCGATATAAGCAAAAAGCTGATCTTTGGCACTTTTACCTTCTCTAAGTGCATTTTCAAGTTTAGAACTTAATATTTTCATGTTATGATCTACAGCAGCACAGGCCAAAACATCTTTGTTTTCAAAATGCACATACATACTTCCTTTAGACAATTTAGTTGCCTCCATAATATCGCTCATAGAAGTGGCTGCAATTCCTTTTGTATTAAAAATAGGAGCAGCTTTTTCTATAATAAATTGTCTAGTTTCTTCACCTTTTGTCATGATAGATTGTATTTAACGATGCAAATATATGACCGATTGGTCATAAAAACAAGTAGATATTGATTTTTTTATGTATTTGATTGTTTTTTAAAGAGATAAAACAGCTTCAAACATTTGGAAATGGTAATGTTTAAAGCTGTTCTGTTTAAATTGAGTTTATTGTAAAAAACTATTTCGCTCGATTCCTTTCCTCTTCATTTCCAAAGTTTCTTTCCTTAGATTTTACATTTTGGTTTCCGAATTTGTAACTTAAAGCAATTCTGAAAGCTCTAGAATCTCCATAGTTTTTCATTGTATTTTTAATTCCGTTTGAATAGTAAGAAATTAGAGGTTTTTGCGCATTCAATAAATCTTCTCCTGTCAAAGTGATTGAAAGATTCTTTTTTAAGGCTAGAAATTTCACAGAAACATCTAAAATATTCAAAGTTGAAATATTAAAAACTTGGTAGCGTCCTGGCAATTGCAAACCGTAATTTAAACCTAGAAAAAGAGAATTAGACTGATTTACTGTAAAATCGTTATTACTATAGAGATAACCGTTGTAACCATCTACAGACGCAATTAAACTGGTTTTCGATTTTACATTTTGGTAGTTTAAATTGAATCCCATAAAACTGTTCCACCAAGAATATTTATTGAAATTGTAATACGTTGAAAGTCCGATTTGGTATGTGTCTGCGTAATTTATTGGCGTGCTTTTAGTAATATTTGTTTCAGGATCTATAATCGCTAATTCTTGTCCGAAATTTGAAACTTGAGAAAAATAAACCGTATTTACCCATTTTTGATTTCTGATATAAGAAAACTCAAAATTATCGATAATAGAAGGTTTCAAAAACGGATTTCCTTCAGAATAATAAAACGGACTTGTTCTAATCACAAACGGATTTAAATAATCAAAATCAGGTCTTCGGATTCTTCGGCTATAGTTTAGTGAGAACGTATTATTTTCGTTTGCATTGTAAGTCAGATAAGCCGTTGGAAATAATTTGATGTAATTATTTTTATTGGTTTGATTCAGGTTTTCAGAATAGCCTTCTGTTTGTGTAGCTTCGGCTCTTAAACCGATTTGCGTTTCCCATTTTTCGTTTAATTTTTTATTTGCAGAAAAATAGATAGCTTCATTGTATTCTTTGTAAGTGAATATGTTAGAAAAATCGGTATTTAAGATTGGAGTTCCAGTTTCGTTATCAAAAACCGTCAGATTATTTTTGGTATTGGTATAAAATCCTTTTCCGCCAAAACTAATATTTGCCCAAGAAGACGGAAGTGAAACATCGATTTTTGCCGAATAATTTTTTAATCGGTTTAAGTTAGAATTGATTGCAGCGAAATAAGTTCCTTTTTGATTGTTCATTTCGTTTCCTGAAAATGCTCTTGAATCGTCTTTTTGGTAATTAAAATAATCCAAATCTACTGTAATGTTTTTACCTTCATTAGTTAACGTAAAAACATTATTCCAGTTTAAAGAATTCATCTGAGGTTTGTTTTGAGCATTCACATCAGAAAGAATATAAGCGTTGATTTCTCCAGAAGTATTGTAACGAGTCGTCATCGGATTATTTGCTGAATTTCTATTATTAAAACTTCCTAAATATTTTATTCCAGAAGTCCATTTTTCCGTTAATTTATAATCAGCGCCAAAACCAATGCTTAATAAATTGGTTTTTGATTTGGTTGTAATGTCTTGTTTCCAAAGTTCATTTGGATAATAAATTCGGTTATCTGAAGTGGTACGAAATTGATCTGTTCCTTTATTAATAGAAGCTTGAAGGGACAATTTGTTGTAATTGTAGATAAATAATCCGTTTATGTTTCCGCTGGCATAACTTCTTTGCACATAAGTGCTTCCAAAATTTGCAGTCCAAGAATTCGCTTTGGCTGTTTTTAGCCTAATATTGATTAAACCGCTGTTTCCTTCCGCTTCATATTTTGCTGGAGGTGTTGTAATTACTTCAATGCTTTTGATATTATCAGCCGGAATTGATCTAAGAAATGCAACCAGATCTTCCTGAGTCATTTTATTCAAACGATCATCAATCATAACTAAAACTTCTCCTTTTCCAACAATAGAAATCGTTTCGTTCTGAACTCTTACTGTTGGTGTAGATTTTAGAGCATCCAAAGCTGTACCGCCAGTCGCAGTAACCGAATTTTCAACATTAAAAACCAGTCGATCTACTTTTTGTTCTACTAATTTTTTTCTTGTTTTCACGGTTACGCCATCAAGCTGAATCTGTTCTTTTATTTCTAATGCTCCTAAATCAAGATTCTGATCAATATTAATTGTTTTATTGCTGAATTCAGTTCCAAATTGTTCTATTATTAGCTGGTAATTTCCTTTTTCGGCTTTCAATGTAAAATTCCCCAAACTGTCTGTTGAAGCTTGCTGGTATAAAGTTTTATCGGTTTTTAATAAAGTTGCTGTTGCAAATTCTAGAGGTGTTTTATTCTGATTGATGATTTTTCCTTTTATAGAATACTGTTGGGCAAATACGTTAATTTGAAATAGGAATAAGACTGATACTAAAATGATTCTGTTCATGGTTTTGAATTTAATTACAGGACAAAACTGTTAGAATTAAAACCCAGAAACCACTTTTATCGACAAACCCCTTCGATTAATCTGCAAACCCGATAAAATGCTTTTTACTGAATGTATATCTTTGTTTTAAAAATATACCGAATGTATAAAGGAACTATTACCAGAAAGCTTGAATGCCTAATTCATTTTATTTATTGGATTCTAATTTTTTATTTCACTTTCGTGAAAAACCCAATTGGAGCACAATTTTCTATACCCGATTTGTTTCTTTGCACTTATTTTATCGTTTTTATTATTACGTTTTATTTTCATTATTTGATCGTAATGAAAAAGGTTTTCAAAGCTTTTAATTGGAAAAGACTTTTCGCAGGAGTTTTTGTTTCGTATCTCGTTTTTACTTTTTTGAGATTCTTTTTTGAGCAAATCATAACCAAACTTTTATTTGATCGAGTAAATTATACCAGCGTTAATTTTCTGAATTATATGCTCGATAATCTGCATTACAGTAGTATGTCTATTATTTTGAGTTCGTTTCTTTGGTTTGTTATTTATTCGATTCGTCTTTTGGAATACAACAAGCTTATTCTAGAAGAAAATAAGAATACCGAAATCAAATTTTTGAAAGCACAGATTAATCCGCACTTTGTATTTAATACTTTAAATAACATTTACTCTATGGTTTATTTTCAGTCAGATAAATCATTGACAGCAATTGATAAATTAAGCCAGATTATGCGTTTTACGACTTACGAATCGCAGAAAGAAAAGATTAAACTTTCAGACGAAGTTGCGTATATAAAAGCGTATATTGAACTCGAAGAATTGAGGCATCAGGAAAGCCTTTTTGTTGATTTGAAGCTGGAACTGGAAAATGAGTTTGAAGAAATTCCGCCGTGTATTTTATCACCTTTAGTAGAAAATGCATTAAAGCACGGAGCTGTTTCTAATAGCGAACCGATCGAAATTTACTTGAAAGTTTTATCAGGAAAACTAGTTTTTAAAGTGAAAAATGCAATCGGAACGCAAAAAAAAGATAGTTTGGGCGGAATTGGATTAGACAATTTGCAAAAGCGTTTAGAGATTCATTATCCCGAAAAACACCAGCTTAAAATTACAAACGAGGAAAACCATTTTACAGCCGAACTTGAAATAGATTTAAAATGAATAAAAAAATAAACTGCATTATTCTAGACGACGAACCTTTTGCTGTAAAACTAATTGCCGATTATGCTTCTAAAATTTCGAGATTGAATGTTTTGTATGCTGATAGTGATGTTTTTAAGGCGATTGAAGTTCTAAATACAGAATTGGTTGATTTGATTTTTATCGATATTCAAATGCCGCAATTAACGGGAATTGAATTGATGCAGATGTTTAATCAGAAGTATAATTTTATTATTACGTCGGCTTATCCACAATATGCTCTTGAAGCTTTTCAGTTTAATGTAATTGATTATTTATTAAAGCCTATTACATTTAACCGTTTTTATCAAAGTGTAGAAAAGTTCATTCGCTGGCAGGAAACTTTTCAGGTTTCGGAAAAAGCAGGAGATGATTATTTATTTGTAAAAGCTGACCGAAAACATTATAAAATTGCTTTAAACGATATTCTCTATATTGAAGGATTACGAGATTATATCCGCATTCATACGAATGACGAAAAAATTATGGCTTTAGAAAATATGAAAGATATTTTGGAGAAACTTCCGTCCAATCAATTTATTAGGATTCATCGTTCGTATATTATTCCAAAAGATAAAATTAAGGTTATTGACGGAAATCAGATTGTAATGAAAAGTGGAAATGCTTTGCCAATTGGGGAAACGTATAGGAAATTGGTTAGTGAGTGGTTGGTTTAAAAATATCTAAGTGAAAAAAGATACCAAGTTAATTAAAGTTGAAAAACAAATTTGTTACAACTTGATTATAAATGATTGTTTATAAGTGTTTTAAGTGTAGTGTATTCTTTTTTTGATTAAATTTATCTGAAAAAAATGTAATATGGTTACAGCTATACTTCGCGAACATCCAGAATTGGCACTTTTTTTATGCTTGGCTCTTGGATTCTTAATCGGACGCATTAAGATTGGTACATTTAAAATAGGTGTAGTATTAGGCACTTTATTCGCTGGAGTTCTAATTGGACAGTTGGATATTGAAATTCCGGGTATTGTAAAAACTGTTTTCTTTGATCTTTTCCTGTTTTCAACAGGATATAAAGTAGGACCTCAATTTTTTCAAGGTTTTAAAAAAAATGCATTTCCGCAATTATTGCTCACTTTGGTAATTTGTCTAGCGTGCTTATTAGTTGCATATTCTGTTTCTACTTTTTTAGGTTATGATGTAGGAACGGCAGCAGGATTATTGGCAGGAGCTTTTTCTGAATCAACCGTTATAGGTACTGCTTCAGATGCTATTAGCCATTTAAATCTTGCTGATGCTGAAAAAACTAGATTAATCAATAATATTCCGGTAGCCTATTCTGTAACGTATCTGGTAGGGGCAACCTCTTTTGTTTTTTTTCTCACTGCGATTGCTCCAAAATTGCTGGGCATTAATTTAGTTGAAGAAAGCAATAAACTGGCTGAAACCATTACGGGAGAAACTGAATATGGTCCAGGAATGAAAAGCGCCTATCAAAGATGGATTATTCGTGCATATAGAATAACCAATGAGAAATGGATCGGAATTACTATAAGCGATTTTGAAAAATCAATTTCTAACAAGAATATTGTCATTCAGCGAATACGCCATAAAGATCAATTAATAGATCCGAAACCTGATACTATAATTCATAAGGATGATGTGTTGGTTATTATGGCACTGCACGGAATCATTTTAGAAAGCCTCTTTTCTATTGGACCAGAAGTTTTGGATGAGGAATTGCTGAATTTCCCACTAGCACATTTAGATGTTACAATTACCAATAAGGCTATCGACGGATTAACTGTAAAGCTTCTTCGAAAAAAAGAGTTTTATCATGGACTGATGCTAAACAAAATAACAAGAGAAAATCACGAGATACCGCTTGAATCGAGAACAGTTTTAAATAGAGGCGATATTTTGAATCTTTCTGGAAGACCTGCAAAATTAGAAGAAGCAGCAAAAGAAATAGGTTATCTGGATCGTTTAAGTCCAGAAACAGATATTATTTTTGTTGGTTTGGGTATTGTTCTTGGCGGACTTATAGGTTTGCTTTCTGTCACATTATTTGGAGTTTCTGTAACTTTAACAACAAGTGGCGGCGCATTGGTAATGGGACTTATTTTTGGCTGGCTGCATTCAAGAACTCCAGTTTTTGGCAGAATTCCAGAGCCTGCCTTGTGGATATTTGACAACGTTGGTCTTGCCGCGTTTATTGGACTTGTTGGTCTTGCTGCTGGTCCGAGTTTTATCTCAGGTTTAAAAGAAACCGGTTTTGGTATTTTGTTTGCTGGCGTAGCTGTTGCCTTAATTCCTCATATTATTGGATTGTATTTT
Source organism: Flavobacterium sp. UW10123 (assembly GCF_040538975.1). Lineage (NCBI taxonomy): Bacteria > Pseudomonadati > Bacteroidota > Flavobacteriia > Flavobacteriales > Flavobacteriaceae > Flavobacterium > Flavobacterium sp. UW10123. The sequence continues at coordinate 70,050 of NZ_JBEWQE010000005.1, read as the reverse complement.
GGCAGGTATATTTTAAAAATGAACCCCATAATCTTACTTGGAGCGCAAACTGGTTCAGGAACCTCAACAATTGGATTAAAAGCAGTTCAAGATGCATCGGGAAGTAAATTTCCTGTTTTAGGTTATACTATTCCTTATGCATTGGCTAATATATTGCTGACCGCTTTCGGGCCAATTCTTGTGGGGATGATGTCTTAAATTCCGCCATGACGAAGCGTTGACCCCAAAACTAGCATTGCAATTCCAATTAAAGTAACAGTTAGAATAACCGTAGCCATTCTATTAATATTATTCGGTTTAAGGTTTGGAATAATAAAAAATTGAGCGCAAACGGCACAAAAGAAAGTGCAGAAAAGTAAAATTAGTTTTATCGAAATTACTTTTTCAAATCCGCTTGAAAAATGAAACCAGGTTTCGGCTGTTACGCCAAAATCATACGCCATCCAAATTCCAGTTATAATAAGTAAAGCGAGAGAAGACATGCCGAGTTTTTCATATTTCTTTTCAAAGTTTAAAATAATCTGCGGATCTTTTTTCTTCAATGCTGTTGGCAGATAACAAATAGCCAGCAATAAATGACCGCCAACCCAGATTGTGGCTGCCAGAAGATGAATTATTAATATTAAGTGATGTAAAGTCATATCGCATTGATTTTAAATTTACTATTCTCTAAAAATGACTTTTATTTTTGGAGTAGAAAAGTTTTTAAGTCCGATTTCTTTTTTTGAATGATCTAGTTTTGAAAGTGTTGGCACATTATTCATAAAATGCTGAATATAATAATTGCCTTCAAAATTTTGATTTTCCAAGTATTCAATCATCTTCACAAAATCAGATTCTTTAATTAAGGAAGAATGAAAAGTCGTTCGGACTTCAAATGGAATATTCGACTGAATCAAAAGCTGTAAGCTTTCTTCAAATTCAGAAAATAAGCCTGATTGCGTTAGGTGTTTAAAGGTATGAGGAAGACTTTTGAAATCTAACGCGACATAATCAATTAATTGATCATGAATCAGGCTATTCAATATTTTTGGGTTGGAACCGTTGGTGTCTATTTTTACCGCAAATCCCATTGCTTTGATTTCTTTTATAAAATCAATTATTTTTTTGTGTAGAGTACATTCGCCACCGCTTAAAACCACTCCGTCTAATAATCCTTTTCTTGTTTTTAAGAAAGTAAGAACTTCATTAAAATCAATCTTTCCTTTTCCTAAAACAATGTCTGGATTGTAGCAGTATAAACACCGCATGTTACAGCCCGCAAACCACACAATGCAGGCCGTTTTATGCGGATAATCTAATAAAGTAAAAGGCGTGAGGCTAAATATTCCTTTAATAGATAATGGTTTCTTCGAAATGTGTACGCTGTTGGTGTTCACCTTTTTTTCCAATATTAAAACTTTCTACAGGTCTGTGATATCCCATTACACGTGTGTAAACCAAACATTTGCTTCTTTGGGATTTGTTCTCTTCTAGAATTTTACGCGTTTTCGTTTTCATAAGCCAAGTGTTTTTGATTGTTTTTATTGAGTAAAATTTCGTCACATTTTGGGCAGTACTCATGTTCTCCGTTTAGATAGCCATGAATAGGGCAGATGCTGAAAATTGGTGTTACGGTTATATATGGCAGTTTAAAGTTGGTCAAAACCTTTTTTACGAAGTTTTTACAGGCTTCTGGACTGCTTATTTTTTCTCTCATATAAAGATGCAAAACTGTACCGCCAGTATATTTGCATTGCAAATCATCCTGCAAAAGCAAAGCTTCAAAAGGATCGTCGGTGTGATCGACTGGAATTTGTGAACTATTAGTATAGTAAATGTTTTCATTTTGTCCCGCTTGCAGAATCTCTGGAAAACGTTTTTTATCTTCTTTTGCAAAACGATAGGTTGTTCCCTCTGCAGGAGTTGCCTCTAGATTATAAAGATTTCCCGTTTCTTCCTGAAACTCTTTCATTCGCAATCGAATATGATCTAAAATTTCTGTTGCAAAATGTATTCCCGAAGGGTCGGTTATATTTTGTTTTCCTTCAGAAAAATTCATAACCATTTCGTTCATTCCGTTTACGCCAATGGTAGAAAAATGATTTCTAAAATGTTTCAAATAACGTTGGGTGTACGGATAAAGTCCGCGGTCGTACATTTGTTGAATAAAAACTCTTTTCTTTTCTAAAGTTGATTTTGCTATTTGGAGCAATTCATCGAGATGTTCAAATAAGGTAATGATGTTTCCTTTATGAAGATACCCAAGACGCGCCATATTAATAGTTACTACGCCAATGCTTCCCGTCATTTCGGCGCTTCCAAAAAGACCATTTCCGCGTTTTAGCAATTCTCTTAAATCGAGCTGTAATCGGCAGCACATACTGCGTACGGCATTTGGCTTGTACGCATCTGGATTTTCTATGCGGTTTCCGTTTTCATCCAAAATGTATTGGCTTCCAATAAAATTCTGGAAGTAAGACGAGCCAATTTTAGCTGTATTTTCAAAAAGCAAATCGACATTTTCTCCGTTCCAATCAAAATCTTCGGTAATATTTACTGTCGGAATAGGGAATGTAAACGGCTGTCCGTTTGCATCGCCTTCGGTCATAATGGTATAATACGCCTTATTGATGAGATTCATTTCTTTTTGAAAATCAGCATATTTTAAATCTATCAATTTTGAAATGCCTCTTTTTTTAGCTTCTTCAATTAGATTTTCATTAGTAATCTTCAAAAACAAATGTTCGTCATTTCGGGTCGGAATCTGTTCTTTTAAATCTTCTGGTACATTCCAATCCAAAGTGATATTCGTAAAAGGCGATTGTCCCCAGCGTGCAGGTACATTCAGATTGTAAACAAAACTTCTAATTCCTTTTAAAACTTCTTCATAAGAAAGCTGATCTTTAAAAACATAAGGTGCTAAATAAGTATCAAAAGAACTAAAAGCTTGAGCACCTGCCCATTCGCTTTGCAAAATTCCTAAGAAATTAGCCATTTGGCCCAATGCTTCTCTAAAATGAGAAGGAGGTCTGCTCTCGACACGGCCACGCACGCCGTTAAAACCTTCATTTAACAGCACACGTAAGCTCCAACCAGCGCAGTATCCGGTAAGACAATCCAAATCATGAATGTGTATGTCGCCATTCCTGTGAGCAGAACCTTCTTCTTTATTATATATTTTATCCAGCCAATAATTGGCAATTACTTTTCCTGCGGTATTGCTAACCAATCCGGCGTTGGAATATGAAATGTTTGCATTAGCATTAATTCGCCAATCTGACTGGTTAATGTATTCTTCAACAGTTTGCGTACTGTCTATGTATGTTGTGTCGTCGTTTAAACCATTAATATGTTCTCGCTGTAATTTTCTCGTATGGCGATAAATTATAAACGAACGCATGGTTTGGAAATAGCCGTTTTCAAAAAGTACTCTTTCAATCATGTCCTGAATTTCTTCTACAGGCCATGAATATTTTGCTTCAAGACCAGTAAGAACAGTTTTTAAAATTCTTTTGTCTACTGGTTTATTGACGCTCTGAAAGGCTTTTTGAATGGCATCCTGAATTTTATAAGCTTCAAATGGCTTATAATCTCCATTGCGTTTGATTACATATTTTTCCATGGTTTCATTTATTATTTATGACACTTTTTCAAATGCTTTTTCAAGTTCAATTGCTTTTGGAAAAAGAATGTTATTTTCCAGATGGATATGTTTTTTTAAATCTTTGTCAAATTCTTCTAGCATGAGAAAAGCCACTTTATAAGTGTTGCATGAATCAACAGGCGGTGTATAATTATTGGTTAAAGCCGCAATTCTTTTAAAGCGCTGTCCTTCTGTAATATGATCATCTTTTAAAGTAATAATTGGCGCTTCAATAGATAAAAAAGGCGGTGTTTCCAGCTCTGTACCTTTGCTGTGTGCGGCTTTCATTTTTTTTATAAAAGGAAAAACAACCAACTCTTCTCTTTTCATATGAGCTGTGAGATCCAAATACGTTTTTGAAAAAATAGTATGAATTTCATGAAGCTCCGGATGAATCGCACCGTGAGCACCGCATAATTTATTTAAATATTCTAGAATGACAGGAGATTTTTCTGCAACATATCTATGATGAGTTTTGGTTATATAATCTGCAATCATATCTGCTGTCCAGCTTTTGTAATCAAAAGACTGATTGGCAGAACTGTTTCTTGCTTTTTCAATATGTTCAATAAGAACGCTTTCTTCAATATCTCTTTTTTTGCAGACTTCTTCGATAGTTCGATAACCTTTGCAGCAAAAATCAATATGAAATTTTGTAAAAATGGCTGCTGTTCTGAAATCATCTGTGACGATTTCACCAATAGTGGTTTTGCTTGTTAGTTTCATAATGGTTGGGGGTATAGATTAATTTTGGTTTCAGCACATTTGTTGTTTTGCCGCTTTGCATTGCTTAACAATGAGTAGAGAAGCCGCAATCATATTTGAAAATTCAATAAATGGAATCGTAATTTCGTGTGCTTCTGTAAGCGAAACGGCATAATTATGTAGCTCTTTTATTTTTTCAAAAGCTAACTCGGCATCGCGTTCTTCACTTGTATAAAATGAAGTAACCAATTTTTGCAGTTCTTTTTTGAGTATCTCAAAAGCGAGGTAATCATCGACATTATGCGCTTTCGGAAACTTCGGAATTAGTATTTGGGATGAAAAAATAAATTCGGCAATAGTTCTGTCTACATTTTCTGAAGCTTGATGTGCAAAGACCAAACCTTCAAGAAGAGAGTTTGATGCCAGACGATTTTTACCATGAAGTCCCGTTCTTGCACATTCGCCTATAGCGTAAAGGTTTTTTATTGTTGTGACTCCATTTTGATCTACTTTAATGCCACCACATTGATAATGCGCAGCAGGCACAACAGGAATTAAATCTTTTGTTGGGTTAATTCCTAATTGATTGCAATGTGCTGTAATGACAGGAAATTGATTTGAAAATGCTTTTGGATCTAAATGTCGGCAATCTAAATAAACATGGTTTTTTCCGCTTAATTGAAGCTCTTTGCTGATGGCATTTGAAACCATATCACGCGTAGACAACTCGCCTCTAATATCATATTTAAACAAAAATCTTTTTCCTTCATCATTTACTATATGAGCGCCAAAGCCTCTAACAGCTTCTGAAATTAAAAACAACGGATTTTCTTTTCCTGTAAATAATGCTGTTGGATGAAACTGAATATACTCCATGTCGACAATTTCGGCGCCTGCTCGAGCTGCAATTGCCAGTCCGTCTCCTGTTGCTATTTTAGGATTTGTGGTGTTTTCAAAAAGCTGACCGCATCCGCCAGTGCACATAACAATTGTTCTTGCTCGGATGTATTTAATTCGGTTGTGTTTTTTTTCGAAGAAGAAAGCTCCGGTACAAGTAGTTTTGGCTTTTTTTGTTTCGGTATTTAAGTCAATGACCATATGATTCTCTAGGAGTTCGATATTGGGCATTTTCTTGATGATATTGAGCAGTTTTTGCTCGATTTCTTGTCCAGAGCTATCTTTATGATGTAATATTCTATGTTGCGAATGTCCGCCTTCTAAACCTAAATCCCATTGGCCTTTTTCATTTTTATCAAAAGAAGCTCCTATTTCAATTAATTCCTGTAGTCTTTCTGGCGCTTGTTTAATAACCATATTAACCACTTCTTTGTCACATAAGCCGCCTCCAGAACGTAGCGTATCATGAATATGTTTATTAAAGCTGTCTTTTATAAGGTCGGTTACCACTGCAATACCGCCTTGAGCTAGTTGTGTATTGGTGTTTTTGGCACTTTCCTTCGTCATTATAACAATAGATAAATCTGGGCGTTTTTTTGCTGTTTTCATGGCAAAAAATAATCCCGAAATACCAGAACCGATGATAAGTATATCTGTTTTAAGCATGTTATTTTGATTTAAGGTTATTGCATTTTTATGATAGTTCAAGCATCTTTTCAATAGGTTTTAATGCTTGTATTCTCAGTTCATCTTTAATTAGCATTTCTGGTCTTTCATTTTTAAGGCACAAATACAGTTTTTCGAGTGTATTCATTTTCATAAAAGCACATTCGCTGCAGGCACAGGTGTTGTCTTCTGTGGTAGGAGCCGGAATCAGCGTTTTATCAGGTACAGCTTTCGTAAGCTCATGCAGGATACCGGCTTCTGTGGCCACAATGAAAACGGCAGCAGGATCCGTTTTAATGAAATTAATAATTCCCGAAGTCGAGCCAATGTAATGTGCTGCTTTTAAAATATGGTCTTCAGATTCAGGGTGTGCTGCAATTTTTGCAGTCGGATTTTTGTTATATATTTCAATTAGTTTGTCTAATGAAAAGGCTTCGTGCACAACACAAGAGCCTTTCCATAAGACCAGTTCACGTTTGGTTTCTTTCTGTAGGTATTTGCCCAAATTTTCATCTGGAGCAAATATGATTTTTTGTTCTGCTGGAATAGATTCAATTATCTTTTTGGCATTTGCCGATGTGCAGACTAAATCGCTCATAGCTTTTATTTGGGCAGAACAATTGATGTAAGTGACTACAATATGATCTGGATGCTGTTCTTTGAATGATCTAAAATCTTCTGGCGGACAGCCATCAGCAAGCGAACAGCCAGCGTTCCAATCGGGTAATACTACTTTTTTGTTTGGGTTTAAAATTTTTGCTGTTTCTGCCATAAAATGAACTCCCGCAAAAACAATAATATCAGCATTGGTATTTTGAGCTTTTTTAGCCAATTCAAGACTATCGCCAATAAAATCTGCAATTTCCTGAATCTCCTCATCTTGATAATAATGAGCCAGGATAACGGCATTTTTTTCCTTTTTCAATCGGATTATTTCCTCTACTAAAAAGTTCTTGTTCATATTAATTCTTTGAATTTTAGGCTTCGCTAATCTAAAAAGCTGATGGTATTTATTTTTTTAAGCGTGTATTAAAATATATTTTAGTACATAATTTTAATAGGGTAAATATATTATCATCATTTTTTTCAAAACATGATTCTAATCATACTGTTTTATATTTGTTTGTATATGTTAACCTTGAGATTTGAATCTTAATTGAAAGAAAAACTGAGATTTACAAAGACATTTCGTCCCATTCGCGGAATTTTATTCCAGTCGGCATAAGTGGTGTAATATTTGTCAAAAATGTTTTCTACACCAGTTTGTACTTTTAATTTGTTTTGGTTCCAATTGAAAGTATAGCCTGCATTAAGTCCAAAAATGAGATAATCTGTAGTTTTAGTTTGTCCGTACACTTTTGCAAATTCATTTTGAGCCAAATTTCCTAAAGCGCTAATTCCGGCGTTAAAATTTTCTTTCTTAAAGTCGATTCCGGCGCTGTATTTAATCGGACTTATAAAAGGAAGATTATTTCCTTCATTATCTTTTCCTAAACTATAAGTCAATTGCGATTTGAATTGCCAATTTTCAAGAAAATCATAAGTCAGATTAAAATCAGTATTGAAAATTTTGGCATTGTCTATAGCCTCATATCTTTTTACTCCAGAAGCGCCAATAGTCATCGGAAGTGTATTTGGATCAGTTTTACCTATTATATAATTTGAAAAGTAGAAGTAAGAGCCTGTAATTTTTGCGGTTAATTGTGATGTTTTATATCCAACAGAAAAGTTTCCTTCAATGGCATTTTCATTTTTTAGATTGGGGTTTCCAATATAATCGTAAAAATCACTGCTGTTATACAAGTAAAAACCATAGCCTTCAGAAACCGACGGGGCTCTTTCGGCGTAAGCCAAACCAAATCCGAACTCAAATTGCTTCCTATTTTGGGCATAATTTGCTGCAAAACTTTTCAGGAAGCGGTTTTTTGAAGCATCCATATCAGGATAAAAAATACGGAGACTAGCTAATCCGAAATCATTTGCTACAGTATTATTCTGGAATCCGAGATTAGTACTAATTCTCAAATGATCTTTTTCAGAAATTTTGATGTTGTCTTCTAAAGACAATCCGTTGTACAAAGTTCTAACATCTGGCCACGTGTACATAAACATCAGATTTTCGTTAGGATCTGATGGATACATCGTCATCTCGGCAATTGACTTATTGTAAAAACCGTTTAAGTCAGCTAGAAAATTATGGTTTTTAATTTTTCCTTTTGTTCTCGAATAATAACCATACGTATCAGACCATCCCGGCATATCCATGTGTATCGGTACGCTTGGTCTTTTGGTATCGTCCATTTTGTGGGTTATAGAATTGAAATATCCTTTTGTTTCCCAATTTGTTATAAAGTTAGATTTTGGCAAGTATTTATAACTTAGCGATACAATTTTAGCTTCGGCTAAAGAAACGTCCATAGGAAGAGCAGGGTAACCAACATTAGTTGCTTTGTCATAAATTACAGAAGCTTCCAAAAGATTCTGTTTGTTTATAAAATAACCTGCAGTAGCAGAAATATTGTATTTGGTAAATTGAGAAAAACTCACTTCTTTGTTTCCACCTGCTTTATAATTATCAGCATCACGATGCATAAAATCGATATGGGTATAAAATCGAGAATCATTATAGCCTAAAGAAGCACCGATAATTTTTTGAAGATTATTACTTTCAAAACCTGAATTTAAACTGCCGTTCCAACCCGCATTTTTATCACTAAACTGATTTCGTTTTAAATCGACAGATCCGCCAATTCCTGCTCCATGACAACTAGCTTGTTGTCCAGATGCTACGCTGGCTTCAGCTAAATTTGAAACCTCAACATAAGAAGTAATCGGATCCATTTTATCGGTACACGCACCAAATATGCGCATTCCGTCAATAGTAATCACGGTGCGCTCTATAGCCATGTTGTTTATAACGGGTTCCCAAGCATAGGCACCTCTTTTAATCATATTTACTTTTGATGATTTTGAGAGATATTCTTCTATAGATGTCAGCGATTTTGATTGTTTTAAGTGTAAGGAAGGTTTACTTCCAATGATAATTATTTCATTAAGTTTTACGGTTTCAAGACTATCATTTGGTTTTTCCTGCGCCCAGCATATTGTTGAAAATACAGCCAAGAAGGTTGCTGCTAGATTTTTCATCATTTTATACTTTAATAGAAAGAGACAAATTGTGTTATGCCTCTTTCTTGTTGTTTTTTAGATTTAAAATTCAATCTCAAAATAAAGACTGCTTGATGTATTGTCTGCCGTAACAGCTTCTCCTTTTAAAACTCCGTTATCAGCATTTAAAACTTGAAGGTTTATTTTCCAATATCCTGTCATGGTAAGAGAAAGTTTTCCTTTATAAAAACCATTAGTTTCAGATTGAAGCAAATCTGTATTATTTGGAGAACCATGATTACCCATGCTCGGCATTCTTGGATCGATTTTGATTTTGAAATTATTTACAGCTTCAAAAGTCATCATATCTTTCATTTTGTAAATTCCAACTGTCATGTCGTTGACCGCTACTTTTGGTGATAAAGGTGCGATATAGGCAATTACATAATTGTTTCCGTCGCTTCCTTTGAATGAGCTTACAGTTCGTTTTGAAGGTGCAGGAACACTTATTTTGTCGGTTGCAGCGTAACTTACATTGTTGATTTCGTAGGTTATTGTTAGTTCCCAATATTCCGTTTCGTTTTGTGCCATTTGAAAGATGATATCTCCTTCATATATTGTTTTCTTGTCCTTTTTTTCTACTTCAGATTTAGGGCAAGAGTGCTGCATCATAGCCATATGCATAAGCGGCTTCCAGCTGATTTTGGCATCGGTAATATAATTGTTGGTTTTCTTGTCTTTTATTCGAAGTGAAATATGATTGTAACCCTGCACCAAAGAACCTGTTGATGAGAATAATTCTATAATATGGGTATCATTTGCAATTTCCTGTATTTTATGAAGTCCGCTTGTTTCATCAATTGGAATTGAAGAAGAATCGTCGTCAGAAGAACAAGAGAATGATGTGATTGCTAGAAATAAAATGGCTACGTATTTTAAAATTTTCATGAGATTTTAATTTAATAATGATAATAAGAGATCTGCCGAATGAATTCGGTAGGATAAAAAATGAAAAAAATCAGATGAAAATCGGAGGACGGAAGATGTTAATAGTCTTCAAGTGAGAATATAAGTTGCTGTAAAATGTATTTATGATGTAAGTAGAAGCTCTATTTCCCTGAAATAGAAATATTGGAATTTTCATAATAAACAGAACTACAGTTTCTGTTGTTTCACTTTTCTTTTCGTTAGAAGCCGGCGTGTCATTTTTATAGTTTTTTGCTAGTTCTTTTTTCAAATGACATTTTCCGTTGCAATGCAATTCTGGAGCATTTTTGTTTTCGCATAATTCAGTTGCAATGTAATGGTAGTTGACCACATAATCCAAAAATGGGAATGCTGGACGAAATACCACTGCAAGTAAAAATATGTAAACACAAAACTTCATTGCTTGTTGATTTTTGAGAATACGAAGGTATTATGAACTTTTTTTTAAGGATATGATTGTAATCATACTTTACGAAAAACAAGTTTTAGAATTTTGATCAAAAGTTTAACAAGTAAAAAACAAAGTAATGAACAAACTATTCTTATTAACAATGTTTGGTTTTATCCTGCTCACATCATGTGGGAAAGAAAAGTCAAATACTGATCAGGATTTTTCTACTCCAGCTCCAGCTGAGAAAACAGCTGATGCAGAATCTTACGATCCTAAAAGAGGTCTTGGGAAGTATGAAACCGTTGAATTAGGCGCTTCTTTAGATAAAGCAATGGCTGAAAAAGGACTTAAAACTGCTGAAGTTAAATGTACCTCTTGTCATAAACCAACAGATGAAAAATTAGTTGGCCCGGGATGGAAAGGGGTAACAGAAAGAAGAACACCGCAATGGATCATGAATTTTATTACTAATCCTGACCCAATGATTGACAAAGACCCAGAATTACAGGCACAACTTGAGCTTTGCATGATTCGTATGCCGAACCAAGGATTAACAGAAGATGAAGCAAGATCTATTTTGGAATATATGCGCCAGAATGATGGAGTTAAATAATTGAAAGGAATCAAAATCTAAATAATAGCCTTATGAAAAATAAATTTTTAAAATCGATTTTCGTTGTTACGTTAGGGTGTGCTTTGTTTGTTTCGTGCAAACCAAAAGATTCTACAGATGCTGTTGAAGGCGATGCCGCTCAGAAAGTGTATGTGGCACCCGGAAAATATGATGAATTTTACAACTTTGTATCGGGCGGTTTTAGCGGTCAGGTCAGTGTTTATGGACTTCCGAGTGGAAGACTGTTAAGGGTAATGCCTGTGTTTTCTGAAGATCCGCAAAGTGGTTATGGTTATAGTGAAGAAACAAAGCCTATGTTGAATACTTCGCATGGTTATGTGCCTTGGGATGATCAGCATCACTTGGACTTATCGCAAACAAATGGAGAAGTTGATGGAAGATGGATTTTTGCCAATGCCAATAATACGCCACGTATTGCACGTATTGATTTGAAAACGTTTAAAACAGCAGAAATTATCGAGCTTCCAAATTGCGGAGGAAATCACTCTTCGCCATTTATTACCCAAAATACAGAATATGTTGTAGGTGCAAGCCGTTTTAGTGTTCCTGCAGATAATGATAATGGAGATGTTCCAATTAATACCTACAAGAAAAATTTCAAAGGATATCTAAGTTTTGTGAAAGTTGGAAAAGAAGGAGAATTGGATCTTGCTTTTCAAATTGTAGCTCCAGGTGTGAATTTTGACCTTAGCCACCCCGGTAAAAAAGAATCTCATGGATGGTTTTTCTTCTCATGCTATAATACCGAACAAGCCAATACCTTATTGGAGGTTAATGCTTCTAAAAATGATAAGGATTTTATCATGGCGGTAAACTGGAAAAAAGCAGAGGAATATATTAAAGCTGGAAAAGGAAAACGAGTTCCTGCAAAATATGCCCACAATACTTGGGATGAAAAAACTCAAAGTGCAAAATCTATAATCATGAATGAGGTTTTAACTCTAGATGCTTCAGAACTTAAGGATATCTGTTATATGATTCCTTGTCCGAAATCACCTCACGGCTGTGATATTGATCCAACAGGAGAATATATTGTAGGGAGCGGAAAATTAGCAGCTTTAATTCCTGTATTCAGTTTTACAAAATTGAAAGATGCTATTGCTAAAAAACAATTTGATGGCAATTATGCCGGAATTCCAGTTGTGAAATACGAAGCGGCTCTTCATGGAGAAGTTCAAAAACCAGGTTTAGGACCTCTTCATACAGAATTTGATGGAAAAGGAAATGCTTATACTACAATGTTTGTTTCTTCTGAGGTTGTAAAATGGAATATCAAAGATCTAAAAGTTTTAGATAGAAAAGCAACTTATTATTCTCCTGGCCACTTAATGGTTCCTGGTGGAAATACAGAAAAGCCATTTGGGAAATATATGGTGGTTTACAACAAAATTACCAAAGATCGTTACCTGCCAACTGGTCCAGAATTAGCCCAAAGTGCTCAATTATTTGATATTAGTGGCGATAAAATGAAATTGCTTCTGGATTTTCCAACTATTGGAGAACCTCACTATGCACAAGGTATTCCAGCAGATAAAGTTAGAAATAACGGACAGCTGAAATATTATGATATTGGGGCCAACAAACATCCTTTTGCAACTAAAGGTGAAAAAGAATCTAAAGTAGTTCGAGAAGGCAATAAAGTTCATATTTACATGACTTCTATCCGTTCTCACTTTGCACCAGATAATATTGAAGGAATTCGCGTGGGAGATGAAGTGTATTTCCATGTTACAAATCTTGAACAAGATTGGGATGTTCCGCACGGATTTGCTATCAAAGGAGCCAATAATGCAGAATTGCTAATTATGCCAGGAGAAACCTTAACATTAAAATGGGTGCCTGAGAAAAAAGGAATCTACCCATTCTATTGTACAGATTTTTGTAGTGCATTGCATCAGGAAATGCAAGGATATGTGCGCGTTTCGCCTGCAGGAAGCAACGTTCCGATTACTTACAGTGTAGGTACCAATTTACCAAAAGAATAGCCAGTAACCTTAAGGGAGCAAAGTATTCTTTGTTCCCTTTTATTTTGAATTATTATGAGAAATAAAAAACTATCCTCTTTTTCTAAAGTCATGCTGTTTTTATCAGGGCTTTTATTAATCGGAGCTGTATTTTTTCCTATCTGGAAAATTGAACTTAGGGCGCCCCAATATCCTGAAGGTTTGGTATTAAAACTTCATGCCTCTAAGATTGCAGGAGATGTGGATATTATAAACGGATTGAATCATTACATCGGAATGAAAACATTGCATACAGAAGATTTTATTGAATTTAAAGTTTTGCCTTTTATCCTAGCAGCTTTAGGTATTGTTTCGATTGTTTGCGCATGGAAATCAAATAGAAAAGGTCTTTTTGTTTTCTTCTTTTCTTTTGTGCTTTTTGGAATATTATCTGCTTGCGATTTCTACAGATGGAATTATGAATATGGGCATAATTTAGATCCGAATGCTGCTATTAGAGTTCCCGGAATGGCATATCAACCGCCAATGCTTGGATATAAACAATTATTAAATTTTGGCGCCTATTCAATTCCTGATATTGGTGGATGGATGCTGATTGCAGTTGGAGTTTTGCTTTTTGCTGCTATTATAAAAGAAAAATATACTAAACCATCTGGTCGGCTCTTGGGCATACTGTTGGTTCCTGCTTTTCTTTATTCATGTTCCAATGATAAACCTGTTCCGATAAAGCTAAATGCAGACAATTGTGATTTCTGTATGATGGGAATTAGCGATGGCAGACATGGAGCTGAAATCATTACTGAAAAAGGAAGGATATACAAGTTTGATGATATTGCCTGCATGGCGCATTATTGTAAAGATCACAATGATACTAAAATCAAGAAATATTATGTACACGACTACACTAAAAATAATGAACTGATTCCAGCTGAAAGTGCTTTTTTCGTTTCAGGAGGAGCAATCAAAAGTCCAATGAATGGAAACATTGCTGCCTTTACCAATAAAAGTGAGGCAAAAGCATTTGAAGCACAAACAAAAGGAGAAGAAAAAGAATGGACCGCAATTTTGAATCAATAAAATGCTGTCTTAATTAAAATCTTAAATCATGAAATTTCATATTTGCCTTTCATTCCTATTGTTTTTTAATTGTCTCTGGTCTCAAAAGATTGAAGTAGGTTCAGATAAGTCAGTTAAAACAATCAAAAAGGCAATTGAACTTGCCAAGTCTGGCGACACCATTATAGTTAATAATGGCATTTATCGAGAAGGCAACATTAGTATAGATAAAAAATTAGTTGTTAAAGGAAAAAACTTGCCAATTCTGGACGGACAGCTAAAATATGAAGTAGTTTCCATAAAAGCCGATAGTGTAGTTTTTTCTGGATTTAAAGTGATCAATTCAGGATATGCTTCACTTAATGATCCGTGTGGAATTAAAATATACAATAAAACAGGAGTTGTCGTAAAAGATAATTTTTTGGAGAATAATTTTTTCGGAATCTATGTCCAAAAAGGCACAAACTGCATTGTAAAAAATAATGTCATAAAAGCGTATCAAAAAGAGGAACAACGCATTGGAAACGGAATTCATTGCTGGAAAAGTGAGAATATGCAGATTATTGGGAATAAAATTTCTGGACATCGGGACGGAATTTATTTTGAGTTTGTTTCTAATTCGGTTATTTGGCGAAACATATCTAAAGCTAATATCCGCTACGGACTGCACTTTATGTTTTCTAATGATGATGCTTATATCGGCAATGTTTTTAAAAATAATGGAGCGGGAGTAGCGGTTATGTTTACTAAAAATGTAAAAATGTTCAACAATTATTTTGAAGAGAATTGGGGCGACGCTGCTTATGGTTTATTGCTCAAAGAAATTTCGGATAGCTATATTGTTGGAAATAAATTTATCCGCAATACTTCTGGAATTTATATGGAAGGAACTAGTCGTGTAAAACTGGAAAGGAACATTTTTAAAGATAATGGCTGGGGAATGAAAGTGCAGGCAAGCTGTATGGATAATGTGATTTCGTTTAATAATTTTCTTTCCAATACTTTCGATATCAGTACTAACGGAAGTTTGGTTCTAAATCATTTCAATAATAATTATTGGGATAAATATGAAGGCTACGATTTAAATCGGGACGGAATTGGTGATGTGCCTTTTCATCCGCTGAGTCTTTTTGCTGTTATTACTGAGAATAATCCGTCGGCGATGCTTTTGTTCCGAAGTTTTATGATTACGCTTTTGGATAAATCAGAGAAAATCCTTCCGAGCATAACGCCTGATAATTTTGTTGATGAATCTCCCGAAATGAAATCTCTTGTATTATGATTACTTTAAAAAATATAAATAAAAAATTTGGCAGACTTCAGGTTTTGCAAGATGTAAACCTTGAGTTTAAAGCAGGAGAATGCATTGCTCTTATTGGCCCGAATGGTTGCGGAAAAACAACTTTGATAAAATCGGTTTTAGGGATGGTTCTGCCCGATAGCGGAGATATTTTGCTGCATGATGAATCTATTTTAAAGCAGTTTGAATATCGAAACCGAATAGGGTATATGCCGCAAATTGGGCGTTATCCAGATAATATGACAATCGCCCAGATTATAGCCATGATCAAGCAAATTAGAAATTCTAAAGATGAGTTGGATGAAGATTTAATCTATAGTTTTAAACTGGATAAAATGAGTGACAAACAAATGCGAACTCTCTCTGGCGGAACAACACAGAAGGTAAGCGCAACATTGGCTTTTCTTTTTAATCCCGACGTTTTAATTCTGGATGAACCTACAGCAGGACTAGATCCGCTGGCTGCAGAAATTTTGAAGGAGAAAATCATTAAAGAGAAAAACAAAGGAAAATTAATCTTGATTACTTCTCATTTGTTAAGCGAACTAGACGATATGATTACTCAGATTATTTTTATGCAGGACGGAAAAGTTCATTTTCATAAAACAATAAAAGATCTTTTGGAATCAACTGGGGAAACTAAAATTTCAAAATCTATCGCTACCATATTAAAAGAAAAACAGCATGAACAGAATAATTAAAATTGTCTTATTGGATATTCTTAAAAATAAGATTATTGTGAGTTATGCCTTAATTCTGGCATTGCTTTCTTGGGGATCTTTTATGCTTGAAGACAATACGGCAAAAGGTTTACTGACGATTTTGAATGTCATTTTATTTACAGTTCCGTTGGTATCTATTCTTTTTTCGACTATTTACATTTACAATAGTTCAGAATTTATAGAGCTTTTGCTAAGCCAGCCCATTAAAAGAAAAAAAATTTGGATTAGTTTGTTTGCTGGTCTTGCCATTGCAATGTTTCTAGCTTTTTTTCTTGGTGCAGGAATTCCGCTTTTGCTAAATGCTTCAGGTATGGCAGGCTTAATGATGCTTTTGTCGGGAAGTTTAATTTCGATTGTTTTTGTTTCATTGGCTTTTTTGAGTTGTATTCTAACTCGAGATAAAGCAAAAGGAATAGGTTTGGCCATTTTATTTTGGATGTATTTTGCTATATTGTTTGATGCATTGGTATTGTTTCTTTTGTTTCAATTTGCAGAATATCCAATCGAAGAAGCCATGGTTGGTATTACAGCTTCTAGTCCGATTGACTTGGCCAGAATACAGATATTGCTTCATTTGGATCAGTCTGCTATGATGGGATATACAGGAGCCATATTTAAAGATTTTTTTGGAACCGCTATTGGTTTGTTTGTTTCTTTTTTGTTACTCGTTTTATGGATTGCTGTTCCGTTTCTAATTTCGATTAGGAAATTTGACCGCAAAGATCTTTAATGTTTTATTTTCACTAAGAATCAAAAAATATGAAAACAGATATTAGAAATAAAGATGATATAACGGTATTGGTCGACGCCTTTTATTTAAAAGTAAAAACAGACGCGACTATAGGATATTTGTTTACAGAAATTGCGATGACAAATTGGGAGAAACATCTTCCGATTATGTATGATTTTTGGGATAATATTATGTTTCATACCGGAAATTTTGACGGAAATCCTATGTTGAAACATCGCATGCTAGACCAGAAAAGTACGCTTACAGAAGTTCATTTTAGGCATTGGACCAAACTTTGGAAAAAAACCGTAGATGATTTGTTTGAAGGAGAAAAAGCAGATGAGATAAAAGTTAGGGCAGAAAATATCTCAAAATGGATGATGAATAAAGTCATTTTTTAATATAAAAACGGGAACTCAAAAAAGTTCCCGTTTTTAGTTTTTAAAGATATTAGAACTGAATTAATAATTTCTTTTAACCTTGATGCAAAAAAAGAAAAAATCGTCTTGTTTTGGTATGACTCAAATCATAAGACATCAAATTAATAAAATAATTTGTGATCTATAATTTCAATTTTTTTGTTCTTGCTCATAAGCGATAATGTACGTATTACGGTTTCTACACGAAGGCCTGTAAAATCGGCAATTTCTTGTCTTGTATACGGAATTTTCATTCTTATTGAAGTGGCTATATTGTTTTGTTTTTTTAAATTATCTAAAAAATACTGAATGCGATATTCAGGTTTATGATTGACTATATTTTTAGAAAAAACAATCTTGTTATAGATTTTCCATGCAAATAATTTGAGCACCTTAAATTGCATTTCTGGATTTTCTTCAAGAAAGGAAAAAAAGCTGGTTTTGGATAATTTTAGAATGACACAATCTGTTTGAGCAATTGCAGAAGCAGGGTAGGGCTGTCCGATAAAAAGAGGCGGTTCGCCAAAACTGTTTCCTTCATTAAAAATGCCAACCGTTAAATCTTTGCCATCTTCGTTGGTATAACTCATTTTTACTGTTCCTTCTAAAATTTGAAAATAGGAAACGGCTGCGTCATTTTCGAAGAAAATAATGGAGTTTTTAGGAATCTTTTTAGCTACAGCTCCCCAAGTGTAAAGTAAATCAGTATCAATATGCATGGCAAAACAATTAATACGTTGCGAAGAATTGGTTAAGTGTCTGGATTAGTTTTAATTAAAGCAAAGAAAGGGATTAAGAAAAAAAGAAAACATGATAAATGTTAGCTTTTGAAATGTTTTTGAATCAAAATATACTCTAGTGAAATTTTAGGATTAGTTGGTATGATCTAGAATAAAAAAGAAAAAGCATGAAAAAGAGACGGACTCTTTTGTCATGCTTTTATAATTGTAATTTAAAAAAATTATTTTGTGTCTATCAGCGTAAGTGTAACTCTTCTGTTTAGAGGTTTATTTTCTGCTGGAGTATTTGGAACCAAAGGTTCGCTTTCTCCTTTTGAAAATAAATGCATACGGTTAAACTCTATTCCTTTGTTCTGCAGATAATCTGAAACTGCCTGCGCTCTTTTCATTCCAATTTCAAGATTGCGTTTTTCAGTTCCTATATCACAAGTATATCCAGTAATATTTAGATCTGTGTCTTTGTTTGATTTTAGAATTTTAGCAATTTCATCCAATCTCGTTGCCAATTCTGGAGTTACGCTTGTATTTCCAACTTCTTGGAATGCTAGAGGCTGTTTCTCAATATAGTTTCTTTCCTCTGTTGTCAATTCTGTTTTAGCAGGAGGAGTTTCTACAACTTTTTGCTGTACAGGAACCTCTTTTTGAACCGGAGCTGTCTGTGTTTGAGTAACTGTTTCTGCTTTTGGCTGTACAGGCTCTGGTTTATCTTTAGCTAATGAAAAACCTAATTTTAGTTGAATACCTGCAGACAAGTAACGGCTTTCCTGAACGATTTTGCTATTTCCAACTGTTCCGTTTGCCTGAATATTATCAAGTCCGCTCGGATTGTAGGCAACAATATTGGTATTTGGAGTTTCTTTTGCTAAATCGGTTAAACCATAATCAACATACAAACCTGTATAAAGCTTTGTTTTTTCTGCTAGTTTGAATGTAAGGCCAGTTTCAAAACTTAACATAAAAGCAGGATCTAAGCTTACAGTTGTTTTATCTTGCCAGTTGGTTACTTTACCGAATCCGTGAGAAGGTAAATCATCAATCAAAAGATTAATATCAGGATAATAACCGCTCAGTTGTAACTCAGAAGCCGAAGCTTTTACAGTTTGTTTTCCTGGAAACATGATTTTTCCTCCAAATCCAAAATACAATTCTGTTTGAGAAGCAATCGCTGTTCTGTATTGCATCATTAAGGGAATTGCGAAACCAATAAAATGTTGCTCTTCTTTGTAATTAGTTGGAGTTACTTGATACTCAAATGCAGAGGTCTGGTCATCGACTTCATAAGTTGAAATCGTAGTTCCGTTATTCAGCTTAAAGCTATTTTGGTTGTAAGTTACATCGACCCCAGTTGAAATTCCCCAATGATCGCTGAAGAAATAGGTGTATCCAACACCTATTCCTCCTCCGAATTTTAGTTTACCGTCTCCGACATTGCTATCGTATATAATTCCAGACGGACCGCCGTTAATTTTAAAATTAATTTCTTGTGCTTTTATCGTGACGCTAAACAGTGTTAGTATAGCTATGGTGGCTTTAATTTTCATTGCTTGTAATTTTAAATTAAATCTCATTTTTATTTAACCAATAAGTTGATTGTTTTTAACTGACCATCAGCCAGTTTAAGAACAACAATATATAAGGCTGTCTGTGATGGAGCGATAATTTGATTTTTGGCTTTTACATTTGAAATAGTCTGCACTAATTTCCCTGCAATGTCATAAATAACCACCTCAGATCCATTTAATTGAGATTCGCTAAAATCACACTCTAAAGTAAACTCGGCATTAGGTTTAACTGGGTTTGGATAAACTTTGATTTTCTTGGTGAAAATTGTTCCAGTTGTTTCAATTGGACAAGATTTAATTGAGTTTCCGTTTTTGTCTTTTGCAATTACATAATAAGTACCGTTTAGAGGCTGTAGTTCGCTATAATACTGCTTAGTTGCACCAGAAACAGCTGTTCCGTTTTTATACCATTGCCAAGCTACATAATTGTTTGATTTATTATCAAAGAACAAAACATTAGCCCATTGCTGTATAACAAGTCCAGATTGGCTTATTTCAATTGGTTTAACAACGGCTGTTGCAGCATTATGATTCTGATCTCCAATTTGCGTTGCAGTAATGGTTGAGTTTCCTGATCCCGTAATGTTTAAAGTTGATCCAGAAATTGTTCCCAATGCTAGATTTGCTATTGCATAAGAAACTGGTAAACCGCTGTCTGTTGTTGCAGTTAAAGTAACATTGTTTGAATCTGCACAGCCAAATTCTAAAGTTTGGTTCCAAGTAATCGTTTGGTTGGCTTTAGTAATTTCAAATTTTGCACCAGTAAAATTGATTATGTAATCTGCACCTGCATTGATTGTTCCTAGTTTGATGTTGTATTTTCCAACATTTTCTCCAGCATCTCTAGAAAGCAGACCTGTAAGTATACTATTTGTATCTCCGTTGGCAAAACCTAAAGCGGTATAATTGAATACAGGATCAGTTGTACCGTAAACTTTGGTATGTCCAGCTGCTGCAGTTATAGTAAGAGTATATTTTTGCGTTGTAAAACTTACTTCGTTACCATAATTAACAAAACCATTACTGTTTACAGCATAAGTTCTTACGTAATATGTTCTGTTTCCTCTAAGGCCTGTTAAAGAGTTAGTAAATGTTCCTAATGCAGTGGTAACATTAATTTTAGTATCGGCTGTAGTAGGGTTAGCGTGCTGTGCATATACAAAACCAACTTCTGTTAAACAAGATCCACTGTCAACGTTAATTCCGTCAGAAGATGCTGTACCCGATAATGAAGCGCCAGTTGTAGTTATTCCAGATACAACTGCAGTATTTAAATTAACTGGATTAGCAGGTTGAGTTACCTCAACAGTTGCAGAAGCTGAGCATGAATTAGCATCTGTAACAGTTACAGTGTAAGTTCCAGCTACAAGATCAGTTGCAGTTGCTGCATTTCCTCCTGATGGAGACCAAGAGTAGGAGTAAGCTCCTGTTCCGCCTGTTACACTTACTGCAGCTGACCCGTTGCTTCCGTTATGGCAAGAAACTGCTGTAAGAGTAGGAGTTAAGGTTAAAGCATCAGGCTCTGTAATAGTAACGGTGTTGGTAACTGTACAAGAGTTTTCATCTGTTACGGTTACGGTGTAAACTCCTGCTGTAAGACCTGTTGCAGTTGCTGCCGTTCCTCCAGAAGGCGCCCATAAATAACTGTAGCTTCCTGTTCCTCCATTAGCAACCACTGAAGCGGTACCATTATTACCTCCCTTACAAGATACATTTGTATGCGAATCAGTTGCTGAAAGTACTGTAGGCTCTGTAATTTGAACAGACTCTGTTACAAAACATCCATTTTCATCGGTTACAGTTACAGTGTAAGTGTTTGGACTTAATCCAGTGGCTGTTGCTGCTGTTCCTCCCGATGGTGACCAAGAATAGGTATAAGTTCCAGTTCCTCCAGAAGGAGTTACAGTTGCTGTTCCGTTATTTGCTTGATTGCATAAAACATCTGTTTTGGCTATTATTGCCGTAAGAGCAGACGGCTCAGCAATAATAACACTAGCTGTTGTTTCGCACAAGTTAGCATCTTTTATTGTAACCGTATAGGTTCCAGCAGTAAGGCCAGTTGCAGTAGAATTAGTTCCTCCAGCTGGTGACCAAGAATAGGTGTAAGTTCCAGTTCCTCCAGTGACATTTACAGTTGCTGTTCCGTTAGAAGTTCCGTTGCAAGAAACATCGGTTTGAGATGTTGTTGCCACAAGTGGATCAGGTTCTTTAATTTGTACCGTTTCTGTTATAGAACATCCATTAGCGTCGGTAATTGTAACAGAATATGTATTTGGACTTAATCCAGTAGCAATTGCATCACTTCCTCCAGATGGTGACCAAGAATAGCTATAAGGTAAAGTCCCTCCAGAAGGAGCTACACTAGCTGTCCCATTATTTGCCTGATTGCATAAAACATCCGTTTTTGTTATTGTTGCTGTAAGTGCGTCGGGTTCCGTAATTTGTACCGACTCTGTTACAAAGCAGCCATTTTCATCGGTTACAGTTACTGTGTAAGTGTTTGGACTTAATCCAGTCGCTGTTGCAGTATTTCCTCCAAAGGGAGACCAAGAGTATGTGTAAGTTCCAGTTCCTCCAGATGCAGTTACAGTTGCTGTTCCGTTGCTAGCCTGATGGCATAAAACATCTGTTTTTGCTATTGTTGCTGTAAGGACTAGTGGCTCGGCAATAGTAACACTAGCTGTTGTTTCGCATAAGTTAGCATCTTTTATTGTAACCGTATAGTTTCCAGCAGTAAGGCCAGTGGCAGTTGCATTAGTTCCTCCAGCTGGTGACCAAGAATAAGTGTAAGTTCCAGTTCCCCCAGTGACATTTACGGTTGCAGTGCCGTTAGATTCTCCATTACAAGAAACATCGGTTTGAGATGTTGTTGCCGTGAGTGGATCAGGTTCTGAAATGATAAAACTTTCTGCTTTTGTACATGAATTAGCATCTGTAACAGTTACGGTATAAGTTCCAGCATTAAGACCAGTTGCAGTTGCAGCGTTTCCTCCAGATGGAGACCATGAATAGGTGTAAGCACCCGTACCGCCAGTTACGTTTACAGTAACTGAGCCGTTACTTCCGTTATGGCAAGATACTGCTACAGGAGTTGCAGTTATGCTTAAAGCATCCGGTTCTGCAATGATAATGGTATTCGTAGTAGAACATAGGTTTTCATCTGTAACCGTTACAGTATATGTTCCTGCAGTAAGGCCTGTTGCTGTTGCCGCATTTCCTCCAGACGGAGACCAAGAGTAAGTGTAGGCTCCAGTTCCTCCAGTTGCAACTACAGTTGCAGTACCGTTATTGCCTCCATTGCAAGAAACATTTGTATGTGTGTCAGTTGCAGAAAGTGCTGTAGGCTCTATAATTTGTACCGACTCTGTTACAAAGCACCCGTTTTCATCGGTTACAGTTACAGTATAAGTGTTTGGACTTAATCCAGTTGCTGTTGCGGCAGTTCCTCCAGACGGAGACCAAGAATAGGTATAAGTTCCAGTTCCTCCAGAAGGAGTTACAGTTGCTGTTCCGTTATTTGCCTGATTGCATAAAACATCTGTTTTGGCTATTGTTGCGGTAAGAGCAGATGGCTCTATAATAGTTACGCTTGCCGTAGTCTGACATAGGTTGGCATCTTTTATAGTTACTGTATAAGTTCCTGCCAATAATCCGCTTGCAGTTGCATTAGTTCCTCCTGATGGTGACCAAGAATATGTATAAAGTCCCGTTCCTCCGGTAACATTTACAGTTGCAGATCCGTTAGAACCTCCATTACAAGAAACATCAGTTTGAGATGTTGTTGCCGTAAGTGCATCAGGTTCTGTTATGGTAAAATTGCGTGTTTTGGTGCATGAGTTTGCATCAGTTACAGTTAGCGTATAAGTTCCTGCTTTAAGACCAGTTGCTGTAGCAGATGTTTGCTCCGGATTTGTGTTCCATGAGTAGGTCAGTGCGCCTGTTCCTCCAGTTATAGCAGGAGTTATAGATCCGTTACTTCCTCCCTTACAACTCACATTTGATTGTGATGCAGGTGTTATTATAATGGCTGATGGTTCTACTATTGTGAAGTCTTTTGTAATAGAGCATCCATTCGCAGCAATAATTTTTACAGAATAGTTTCCAGCAGTTAGGTTGTTTACTGTATCGGTACTTCCTACGTTAGGAGTCCACTCGTACGTAAACTGTCCAGGAGCACCCGAAGGAGTAACTGTAATAGATCCCGTATTTGCACCATTGCAAAGTACATCTACTTGAGTAGTACTAGCAACTAAGGTATTGGTTGTATTGATGGTAACGCTTTTCATAATAGAACAACCATTCCCATCTGTGATTACACAGTTATAAGTACCAGCTGTTAATCCGCTTGCAGTAGCAGATGCACCTCCAGAAGGCGACCAAGAATAGGTATAGCCTCCCACACCTCCAGAAGGAAATACTGTAGCTTCTCCACCAACAGAACAAGTCGCATCTGTTTGAGATGTAGTGGCATCTAAAGCAGATGGTTGGTTTATAGTAAAACTTTTAGAAATAAAACAGCCGTTCTTGTCTGTAATTTGACAAGTATAAGTTCCAGCTGCAAGTCCAGTAGCTGTAGCAGCACTTCCTCCAGTAGGAGTCCATGCATAGGTATAGTCTCCAGCACCTCCAAGTGGGTTAACAGTTGCTGTTCCTGTTGATCCGCCATTACATAAAACATCTGTTTGTGTTTGTGTGGCGCTTAAAACTGCCGGTTCTGAAATGGTAACATCTTGAGTTTTGACACAAGCGTTGCCATCTGTTACAGTTACCGTATAAGTTCCTGCTTGAAGACCGGTTGCTGTTGCTGCGTTTCCTCCAGTAGGAGTCCATTGGTAGGTATAGTTGCCCGCTCCTCCCAAAACATTAACGGTAGCCGTACCATTTGATCCTCCGTTACAAGAAACATTGTTTTGCTCAATGCTTGTAACAAGGGCAGGCGGCTGACTTACAAGAATATCACTAATAGTTTTAGTACAAGAATTGCTATCGGTAATAGTAACAGTGTATGTACCTGCCACAAGTCCAGATCTGTTTTGTGATGTTACTCCACCAGTCCAGCTATAGGTGTAAGGAGATACACCTCCTGTAACGGTAAGACCAATAGAACCGTTTGACCCTCCGTTGCAAGAAACATTATTAACTGATATGTTTCCTGAAAGTGCTGAAGGTTCACCAACTGTGATGTTGTTGAAAGTTTTACTGCACGAGCTATTATCAGTAATTGTAACAGAGTATGTGCCAGCTGTAAGTCCTGTTCTGTCCTCATTTGTTACTCCGTCATTCCATAAGAAAGTATAAGGTCCAACACCTCCAGATGGTGTAATGTTTATTGTTCCTGTTGCCGCACCATTACAAGCAATGTGTGTTATGGCAGTTGTGGTAGCAATAGCTGGAGGTTGTGATACTTGTATGCCAGCTATTGTTTTAGTGCAGCCATGATTGTCAGTAATAGTAACTGAATAAGTGCCAGCTGCAAGTCCTGTTCTGTCTTCAGTGGTTACTCCGCCACCCCAGTCAAATGTATAAGGTGCTGTACCACCAGTTGGCGTAAGGTTTATGGCTCCCGTATTGTTTCCATTACAAAGTATAGGAGTTACAGTTACTGTGCCATCAAGCGGTGCAGCAGGTTGACCTACTGCAATATTGCTTATTGTTGCCGTACAGCCATTGGCATCCGTAATAGTAACTGCATAAGTACCTGCAACAAGTCCAGTTCTATCTTCGGTAGATGCGCCACCTACCCAATTAAAGGTATAAGGGCTAACACCTCCAGTAGGAGTTAGGTTTATACTACCATTAGATCCTCCAAAACATGAAACATCTGTTGGGATTGCAGTACCTCCCAAGGCAGAAGAAGGCTGATTGATTGTAATACCAGGTAATGTTTTTGAACAAGAATTAGCATCAGTTATAGTTACGGTATAAGTACCCGCTAAAAGTCCTGTTCTATCTTCTGTAGTTGGGCCATCACTCCACACAAAAGTATAAGGGCCAACTCCTCCTGTTGGAGTAAGGTTTATAGCTCCTGTATTATTTCCAAAACACGCCACATGAGTTACGACTATACTAGCAGAAGAAATTGCAGCAGGTTGACTTACTTGAATGCCGTTTAAAGTTACTGAACAACTGTTAGCATCAGTAATAGTAACGGTATAAGTACCTGCAACAAGTCCAGTTCTATCTTCGGTAGATGGGCCACCTACCCAGTTAAAAGTATAAGGTCCTGTACCTCCAGTTGGAGTAAGATTTATAGCTCCTGTGTTCGCTCCATTGCATAATACATTAGTTATAACTGTTGTTCCGTTAAGCGCTGCTGTAGGCTGGCCAACTGCAATATTACTGATGACCACGCTACAATTGTTAGAATCGGTAATAGTAACAGAATAAGAGCCAGCAGCAAGATTTGTTCTATCCTGTGTTGTTATTCCGCCTCCCCAGTTATACGTATAAGATCCGCTGCCTCCTGTAGGTGTAAGATCTATGGATCCATTATTTCCTCCAAAGCACGAGACATTAGTAACCGTATAGGGTCCTTGTATAGCCGAATCTTGTCCTATAGTAAAGGTTTTGGTTATCAAAGTTCCTTCTGCATCTGTTATATTAACAGAATAATTAGATGGCATTAAACCTGTTACTGTTGCTGCAGTCGAACCAGTAGACCATGCATAAGTGTAAGGCATTTTTCCTCCTGAAGGAGTTACCGTCGCGGTTCCGTTATTAACGCCACTGCAAGCATTTTTTTGTGACTGTGTAGCAGATAATGGTGTATTTGTCGAAAATGATGCGGGAGTACCATAAGTAATTCCAGCTGAATTCGATGCATAAGCCGCATAATGTATAGTAGTTCCCGAAGGAAGTGAAGTTGCATTTACACTAAAAGGGCCAGTACCAATACTTGCCGACAAATTTGTTACATTCGAACCGCCAATAACAGGGTTTGGAAAGAGAGACCAAACAATACCTCTACTCAGTATCGTACCGCCACCATCATTGTTTGAACCACCTAATGTAGCAGTGAGGGCTCCATAGTTTGTTACGGGAGTTGTAGTGCTTACTGTTGGTGCAACGACAAGAGTTATATTTGGAGTATTATAGTTAGCGGCTGTTATTTGAAAATTGACATTATCAGTTGTGTCAACAAGCCAATTTGCAGGATTATTTATACTGAGCAATAAATCAGCAACATTGCCAGTTAAAGTGCCATTATATTTTGCGTTAGCGTGTTCCGGACCAGGTGCAGGGAATAAAGAAATGCACGTTTTGCCATTCTCTAAACCTTCTGGTACAGTACTTGAGTTTCCTCCAGTTGTGCCAGTATTGTTCCATTTAGTTGTACCGTTATAATCACCAGAATTATAGTCTGAATGAATACCAGCAATAAATGTAGGTGAAGCTGGTTCAGCAGCACCAGTTGCTGACTGATAAGCCAATATTTGGTCACCTCCAGAAGATAGACTGAATCCTGTAAAACCTGGTGCATAACCAATACCAGATGTTCCAGTTACTGTAAATATATTGTCAGTAGTTTCCATTATAGAAACAATTGTGCCTACAGGAGTGAATGACGGTACAGTCCATTTAAGATGTGATTCTGTACTTCCTAATACCCAAGCTGTACCGTTCCATCCTCTTTCAGTAAAATAAATTACCGTTCCTCCTGGCAGGTCTTTTAATACAATAAAAGAAAAACCATCCAGCGGATTGCTATTGAAGCCCAGGAAAGCGATATCACCTGGTGCTAAAGTCTGTCCTTTTATATTTTGGTGCAAACCAAAGATGCAAAAGAACGTAAAAAATAAAAGTAATTTTTTTTTCATAACAAAAAATTTAGTTAGTGACATAGATAAGCATTGTCCCAGCCTCCTATATGCTCAGGTTTTGTAAGTGAGGCAAAAGCCTTAATAAAATCCCCATCGTTTATCAATGTTTCAATTTTTTTAAAGCTTACAGTATTAAAAGAATCCAAGGTTAATTGGTATATAAAATGATTGAATAATGTTCGGTTGGTGTCTTTGTCAAATCGAATAGGGCCTCTAGGGCCCTCAATATTTAATTTATGAATTGCCTCCATTAAAGAGCTCGTTTTTAAATTCGCTGCATTTAAAAGCATATGCTTTAATATCAGTCCGTTTTCATAACCTAGAATTGAAAATAGAGAAGGGCTTTCATTATAAACTTCTTTATAATTTGAAGTGAAATCTGTTGCATCAGTATCATGCTGCATCCATGTGCTCACTACATAAAGTTCATGAGGATTATTTTTATAGTCATCCAAAATTTTATCATTGATAAAAAAAGGTGTGACATAAAAAGGATATTTTTGAGTGATTTTATTTTGTTTCATAAAATCAGCATTCTCTTCTGCGTATAGACCGCTATAAAAAGCAAAAACAGCATTAGGCTGCTTCGTATTTATAATTTCATCCATATAAGAGGCTTCATTTTCTCTAGGATTAAAAGGAGTTATATAATGTCCTGTAAAATGATTTTGCTCCTTAAAAGCATATTCTAAAGCATATAGCATCCCATATCCCGAATCATAAAAAGACGTAGAAGTTGCTATTTTATATTTTTTATTAGAAAAATATCTGCCCAAATGATAGCAAGATTCAGTTAATCCCAAAGAGTTTATATATATGCCTTTGTATGTAGATTGATAAGGAATTGTTGCTCCCAAATCTGCTGCCAACAATAAGATGTCATTATTAGAAGCATATTGATAAACATCTGACATATTATGATGCCCAAGGAAACCAATTATAATTGATATATCTTCTTGAAAATTAAGTTTCTGTATTTTGTCAATTATTAGTTTCTCATTAGCACCAATACCAATGCTTTCTACATAAAATTTTACATTTAGATTATTTAGTTTTAAACCTCTTATAAAATCTTTATCTAGCGAAGGGTACTGTTGAGACTTTGATATTAAAATTCCTATTTTAACGTCGTTATTCATAAAATTATATATAAAAAATAGAGGCATTTTTTTTGCCTCTATTTTAAGTTTAATTAGTTTCTAGAAGGAAAAATTCCAGATGTTGCAATACACATATTGACAGCAAGATATGGATTACGTAAATCAAAAGGTTGAGTGCCTCCAGTTAGTCCTGTAGTACCTCCTAGTGCAGCACTTGCAGCTAAACCTGCGATTTTTGCAGTTCCTGTTCCACCTGGTTCACTATATATATTCGCAGTTGCTGTACCAGATGAAAAAGAGTTGTTTCCGCCATCAGTTTCATTAGTAATTGTTCCTCCAACTATAGCTGTTGCAGTTACGCTTACTGCTGCTGTACCAGTGCCCGCAAGGGTATGTGCGTGAGCAGGTATATTTGTTGTTAATAAAGTAATATGCTCATTACCTGCTCTTTCACCTTGTGTGATAGGGCTTAAGCCAAGGCCTTGGCCGAAATGTATAGGAGCTCTTCCTCTTAGATCTGGAAGACCGAATGTATTCATACCATCTCCACCGTACATTGTTCCCAATAATGAAAATAATGCTGAATTTTGTGAAATTGACATGAGTTGGCCATTGCAATATGCCCATCCTCTTGGTGGAAAATTAAATCCGAAACTTAAAATTGTTCCCATGTATACTTCCATCATAATTTTTTAGATTTAGTAGTTAATGTTAGTTTTCGTAGTATTTTACTACAATGCTAAATTACTTTATAACTAAATTATGGATACGCGGGTTTATACGTGTTTTTGCTAAAATGCTATTATTTAACATTTTATTGCAAAAGCAAGAAAATAATTCAATGTTCTAGATCAAAAAAGGGGTGTTTAGCGCAATAAAAAAGGCAGTAATTCGTTGCTGCCTTTTTTTGTGTATTAACTTGAGAATGTCAAGCCTTTATTTTTGAAACTTGCATAAAGCTCTTGTCTCGCGGAACTTATCGTTTCTTCAGTTCTATAAATACTACACCAAAACTTGATTAAAAGTTTATATTTTTCATCAGAAATTGAGCTATAATATATTTGTGATGGTTTTGAATTGTTTACTAATGGAAGATTAGCAAGAGTTTCGTTTACGATTGTGTTAATTTCCTCTGGAATTGTTTCTCCGTTGATTTCAAATGTAATTTCAACCAATTTAAAATTATCAGTATACGTCCAGTTGGTAATATTTTGAGATAATAAATTACCATTCGGGATAATGATTTCCGCACCATTTGAAGCATTGATTTTAGTTGTACGAAGTCCCATCGATTTGATACGGCCAGATTCTGAACTAATTTCTACGACATCTCCAACTTGAATTGGTTTGTCAAAAATCAAAATAATTCCCGATACAAAATTGTTTACAACGTTCTGAAGCCCAAGTCCGACACCGACACCTAAAGCACCTAAAAGAATACTCAATTTATCTAACGGCATTCCAGAAGCCGCAACAGCAAGCAGATAACCGCTTATCAAAACAACCAATCGTGTAATAAGTAATTTTGAATGCTGTCTCTTATTAATATTTTCTTCGTTTTCATCGTCAATTTCACCAAAGAAATAAGCAACATACTTTTGCAGTAAATGCGCAGCCCAGATAATAATAAAGAATAAAACAATATTACCAAGCGTAAAAGTAATGCTACCAATCGTATTCGGATGGCTTAATAATTTAGTTAAAGAAGCACGAAGTGATTCCCAAATGTTCAGATTTGAAGCAATCACGATTAGCCACATATAGCTAATTACAATAATAAAAGGTTTTTTTAAAGTGTCTGATAAACTTTCATAATCAAACATTTTTTCGATTCCTCTTTTTACTCTAGTAGTGTAAATTTGAAGCAAAATAATTTCTAGAATAATCTTCAAAAGGACACTTAAAGCAACAATTTGAGTAAGTGATATAAAAGCTGTAAGGCTTAACATATTAGAAAGAGAAACCCTTCCGAATAAATTATAAAGAATAGATAAAACATTTAAACCAATAAAAATGATACTTGCCCATTTAAAAAAGCCCTTTATATAAAGTTCTTCTTTAAGTGTTTTTATCTGAACTAAACCATAACGAATTCCTAAAACATTTATAGCTACAAAAGCAAATCGTTGTAATAATCCGATTGTTATAAACAAGTCCAGAAAGCAAAGTGCAAAGAATAATCCTAAAAGGAAAAGCCAGTTTCTCATGGCAACACCTGACCACTGATTTTTGAAAAGGAATATTAGAACCCCAAGCAAGAGAAGCTGGATTAATTCTAAAAATAGAGCAGGAGCATACAAATTGGTAACCACAGCAATATTTAATGCAATAACCAAAACAGGAAGCAGCGCACCGCGATTTAAGTATTTAAAATTTAAAAGTAAAAGATTTTCTGCGTAACCATTTGTCTTAAGATATTTGATATTTTGGGAAATATACCAAAACAAAAGTCCCATAAAGAAACACAAAGTAATTAGACCGCCAGCTTTGTAACTTAGATAGTAAGCTGCAACATTTTCTTCAATTATAATTTTTGCTTTAATGTTGTGAGTCACCCTTTTCTTTGCTGCAGTATCATTAATCTGCCATAAAGAAGGATATTCTTTTTTGAAAATACTGATTCCAGATTTTTCCAGTTTACCTTCAACAGTTACCAAAGCATTAGAAACCGAAATTTTTCGCTGTACCGTAAGTCTTTTTTTATTGTTTAAGGTAGTCTGATTTTTAGTCATCAAACTATCAGTAGCAACATACCTCTTTCTAAGATTTCCGAATTCTTTTTGAAATTGTTTACGACGTATTGTATCTTTTAATAAAGTAATTAAAGTTTTGTCTTTTCGAAGATCAATTACGCGTTTCTTAATGTTTTCAAGATCTAGATTTCGTGTATTGATCGCCTTGTTTTGTTCTTCTAATTCCTGTTGGATTTCTTGTAAAACTATACGATACATCTGTTGGTTTCGCACATTTGGATTAGCTCCTTTCAAGCTGGCTAAAATTAAATCTAGTTTGCTTTCTGTACGTTTCATATCGCCAAAAAGATGGCGGGTATCACCTGCGAAATCAATGTCATTATAGGCAGATTCTAATACTTCACCAGCTTTTTCGATTGCCATTAAGTAATCGCTGTCTGTAGCTGTAGTGTCATTAAATAATCTTCCGCGGCTTTCTTTTTTGACCGTTTTTTGCTGTTGAGCGTAATTAAAATGTGAGAAAAAAAGAAGTAAAAATAAAGGAAAAAAATAAAAGGTTCTTTTTTGAATAATCATAATTAAGGGCTTATTTGGGAGCCCAAATTTAATTTTTTTTGAATGACTTTCAGTTAAGAAAAATCAAAATTTAAAAACTATAACTGTATATTTAGTAAGAGATTTTATTCCAGATCTCTAGAAGTAATTTCTTGTTCAATTTCTTTAAGAGAATTAGAACGGGTAATCATAATAAAAGCCATCAAAAAAGGAAACAGTATTAAAATCAAAAATCCCTTTTTTAGAAATAACAATACAATAAGAAATAGGAGTATGATGGCAACCACAATCAAAATCTTAATTGTAAACTGAATTGTTTTCTGCATTTTTAACAGCTCTTCAATGCTCATTTCGCTTGGTTTCTTTGCTTTCATTTTATATTTTTACTTTAGAATTGCAACAAATTTTATTTAAAAAACTTTCCGAAACAATAAGTCAATTTTTTTTGACTACTCACAATCATTATGGAAGAAACAGAAACTTGTCCGGCACAAAGACTTTTAAAAATGCTATCTGGAAAATGGAAAGCCGAAATTTTCCGTTTGGCTGTAGAATCGCCTTTGCGTTTTAATAATTTGTTACGCCAAATTCAAGGCTCAAATAAACAATCTTTGGCTACAGCCTTAAAAGAGCTGGAAGAAGAAGGACTTT
This sequence comes from Flavobacterium sp. UW10123, assembly GCF_040538975.1. Taxonomy (NCBI): domain Bacteria; kingdom Pseudomonadati; phylum Bacteroidota; class Flavobacteriia; order Flavobacteriales; family Flavobacteriaceae; genus Flavobacterium; species Flavobacterium sp. UW10123. The sequence goes on along the minus strand of NZ_JBEWQE010000005.1, from coordinate 37,725 downwards.
TAGAAAAAATTACAATCAAATTAAAACCACTCCATATTGAATATAATTTGACGGAAAAGGGAAAAGCTTTAATTCCTGTTTTTCAGCATTTAGAAGGGTTATCTCAGTAATTCTATATTGTTAAAGATATATTCAAACTATTTTTAATAGTGAAAAATTATATTATTTGGGTTAAGTTTGCATTGTGCGAAAACAAATTGTCTACATATTTATTTTTCTAATAGCCTCAAACAGCAGTTTTGTACAGCAGTTTTACAAATTGCCAATACTGATTGAGCATTATCAAGAGCACAAAAAATTGATGGACTTAACTTTCATCGATTTCTTGTCTATGCATTACTGGGGAGAAGATTTAAAGGATAATGATGGAGATCGTGATATGCAGCTTCCTTTTAAAACCATAAGCAGTAGTTCCCTTCACTTTGTTTTTATTTTAGACGACAAAGATTTGCTTCCAGTTCCTTTTAACCTGGAATTACCCCAATCAAAAATACCAACTTACAGATCTGATCTTCATTCAGATCCAAACCTGCTTTCTTTATTCCGACCTCCGGTAGCATAATTATTTTTAAAATTTTTATTGAAGTGGCTGAAACGTACTGTTTCCAGCTGCTCATTTATTATTTTTTTAATTAATATAGTATGCTTAATAAAGTAATTCAGTTCTCAGTTAAGAACAAACTGGCAATTGGAATCTTTACATTGCTGTGGATTGTCTACGGAGTGTATGAGGTTACTCAATTACCAATTGATGCCGTGCCAGACATCACTAATAATCAGGTGCAAATTATTACGACAGCGCCATCTTTAGGAGCTGAAGATGTAGAAAGACTAATTACTTTCCCGATCGAACAAGCCATTAGCAATATTCCGCATCTTAAAGAAAGCCGCAGTATTTCACGTTTCGGACTTTCATTGGTAAGTGTTGTTTTTGAAGACGATGCCGATGTGTATTGGGCAAGACAACAGATAACGGAAAGACTCCAGCAAGTAGAAATCGATCGAAATGCCAATAGACCCGAAATGGCTCCCGTTACTACAGGTTTAGGAGAAATCTATCAATATGTTTTAAAACCAAAACCAGGCTTTGAAGAGAAATATTCTCTTGAAGATTTAAGAACCATTCAAGATTGGACCATCAGAAGACAGCTTTTAGGAACAGCAGGAATTGCAGATGTTTCTACTTTTGGCGGGAAATTGAAACAGTATGAAATTGCCGTAAATCCCGCCCGACTTAAAGCGCAGAATTTAACGATAAGTGAAGTTTTTACAGCTTTAAATAATAGCAATGAAAACACAGGTGGAGCATATATAGAGAAAGGTCCAACAGTTTCCTATATCAGAAGTACAGGTTTAGCTAAAAGTATTGGAGATATTGAAAATATTGTAGTTAAGAGTACACAAGGCGGGCTTCCAATTTTAGTTAAAGATGTTGCCGATGTTAAGATTTCTTCGGCAATTCGTTACGGAGCTTTAACAACTGACGAATATGGAGAATCTGTTGGAGGAATCGTGATGATGCTGAAAGGAGAAAACGCGAATAATGTTATTGTGAATGTAAAAGACAAAATAGCCGAAATTGAAAAAATCCTTCCCGAAGGTTTAAAAATTGAACCTTTTCTGGACCGAACCAAAATGGTAGACAACGCCATTGGAACGGTAGAAAAAAACTTAATTGAAGGAGCTTTAATCGTGGTTCTGATTTTAGTTTTATTTCTTGGAAATCTAAGAGCCGGTTTTATTGTAGCTTCAGTTATTCCATTAGCCATGCTTTTTGCCATTATTATGATGAATACTTTTGGCGTAAGCGGTAACCTAATGAGCCTTGGCGCCTTAGATTTCGGATTAATTGTAGATGGAGCTGTTATTATCGTAGAAGCCATTCTGCATCATCTTCACAGTTCAAAAAAATACAAAGCAATAGATTCTATTTCGCAAGAAGTAATGGATAAAGAAGTGACAGGATCTGCCGCACGAATGATGAACGCAGCAGTTTTTGGACAAATTATCATTCTGATTGTGTATTTGCCAATTCTTTCTTTACAAGGTATTGAAGGTAAAATGTTCAAACCAATGGCGCAGACTGTTGCCTTTGCCATTTTAGGAGCTTTCATTTTATCATTGACTTATGTGCCAATGGTTAGCGCTTTATTCTTAAGTAAAAAAATCAGCCATAAAAAGAATCTTTCTGACCGTGTTATGGAAAGATTAGAAAATGCTTACGAAGGTTGGCTAACTAAAGCTTTACGCATTAGAAAATCGATTGTAATTGGAGCATTTGTACTTTTCGGAATCGCAGTCTTATTGTTTGCAAGAATGGGAGGTGAGTTTATTCCGCAGTTGGAAGAAGGAGATTTTGCCGTTGAAACCCGTTTGCTTCTTGGAACCAATCTTTCAACAACTACTGAAACCATCACGAAAATTTCTAAGGAATTGAAAAAAGAATATCCAGAAGTTCAGCAAGTAGTTTCGAGAATTGGAAGTGCCGAAATTCCAACTGACCCAATGCCAATTGAAGGTGGGGATATGATTATTGTTTTAAAAGACAAATCAGAGTGGACAAGCGCTTCTTCATTTTCCGAATTGGCTGATAAAATGACGAAAACTGTTAAACGAATTGCGCCAGGAGTTACAACCGGATTTCAATTTCCTGTTCAAATGCGTTTTAACGAATTAATGACAGGAGCTAAACAAGATTTGGTTTGTAAAATTTACGGAGAAGATCTTCAGAAGCTTTCAGAATATGCCGAAAAATTAGGAACAATTAGTAAAACCGTTGAAGGCGCAGCCGATCTTTATGTTGAAAAAGTTACAGGAATGCCTCAAATCGTAATTGATTACAATTGGGCAGAAATGGCGAAATACGGTTTGCGTGTTGCTGATGTGAATGCAACGATTAACGCCGCTTTTGCAGGTGCTGTTGCTGGAAGTATTTACGAAGGTGAAAAGCGTTTTGACATGGTAATTCGTGTAGAAGACAACGGAAGAAAAGGTATTGAAGACGTTAGAAATCTGTTGATTGCAACACCATCAGGAATGCAGATTCCGCTTTATCAAGTGGCTAATGTAGATGAAGTGGAAGGGCCAAACCAGATTCAGAGAGAAAATGCCAAAAGAAGAATCATTGTCGGATTTAATGTTCGAGGTAGAGACGTGCAGTCAATTGTAGAAGAATTACAGCAAAAAGTAAATCAGCAAATCAAATTTGATCCAGGATATTATATCACTTATGGCGGAGCTTTTGAGAACCTTCAACAGGCAAAAGCCAGATTGGGAGTTGCAGTTCCTGTTGCTTTATTAATGATTTTTGCTCTGTTGTATTTTGCTTTTAGATCGTTTAAAGAAGGAATTATCATTTTTACAGCAATTCCTCTATCTGCAATTGGTGGCGTATTTGCTTTGGTAATGCGCGATATGCCTTTTAGTATTTCTGCCGGAGTTGGATTTATTGCACTCTTTGGTGTTGCAGTATTAAACGGAATTGTTTTAATATCCGAGTTCAACCGAATTCAGAAACAAGGAGAAATTACCGATCCTTTCCAGATTATTTTATTAGGAACAAAAAACAGGTTGCGTCCCGTTTTAATGACAGCAGCTGTGGCTTCTCTCGGATTTCTTCCAATGGCGTTGAGCAACGGAGCAGGAGCAGAGGTGCAACGACCGCTGGCAACTGTAGTAATCGGTGGATTGGTTACAGCAACGCTTTTAACGCTTTTTGTACTTCCAGCCATTTATTTAATGACCTATCACGCAAAAGGATTTTCTAAAAAAAGAAAAAAACACATGAATAATCTAACTATTTTATTGAGCATTCTTTTTATTGGTAATATGGCAAATGCACAAGAATTGCCAATTTCGCTTGACGAATCGATTTCAATTGCGATCCAGAATAACAGAACGATTAAATCGGCCAAATTAAATGAACAGTCTAAAAGTCATTTGCAAAATACGGGATATAATCTTCCGCAAACGCAAATCGATGCCGATTACGGACAGTTTAATAGCGCACAGAAAGACACGAGATTTGGAATTAGTCAGACGTTTGCTTTTCCTACCGTTTACAGCAATCAGAAAAAAGCATTTCAAGCCGATTTTAATAAAGCAAAAGCTGAAGTGCAGCTTACTTCTCAGGAAATTAAAACCAGAGTCAGAAATGTTTATTATGACTATTTATGGCTTCAAAGCAAAAAAGAACTTTTGGTTTACGCTGATTCGATTTACCGAATTATGGAAAAGAAATCGGATTTAAGATTTAAAGCAGGTGAAGCTAATGTTTTAGAAAAAAGCGCTTCGCAATCTGCCAGACAGTTTTACAGCAATCAATTGGTAATGGTAAACAGAGATATCGAAATTGCTTTAAATTCATTTAATGCCATTCTTCAAGATAAAGTTGAACATACTCCCAAAAAGAAAAAACTAAAAGCGGTTTTAAATCGAACATCAATCGAAAATTTAAAGACAGAAAATCTTCCTGCCGTTCAGCGTTCGCAATTTGAATCGGAATCTGCCAAATGGAGATGGAAAACTGAAAGTGCCAAAATGCTTCCAGAAATTACTTTAGGTTATAATAATTTAAGTATTATCGGAACCCAAACTAATACTTTAGGTCAAGAAGTTTATTATGATAGTTCACAAAGATTTAATTATATAAATGCTGGACTTTCAATCCCTATTTTTTTTACAAGTCAGTCTGAACGAAAAAGAGCCGCAAAAGCAGAGTATGAAAGTTATGCGGAGCTGTCTGAAGCTTTGAAAATTGAAGTAAAAACTAATATTGAAAACGCTGATCGAGAACTCAAAAAATACGAAGAAAGCTTGGCGTATTATGAAACGGACGGATTGAAAAGTGCTCAAACGATTATCGAAGCTTCAAGCAGTCAATTACAAAATGGAGATATTGACTATTTGCAATGGGTTTTGGTAGTAAATCAAGCTATTACAATTAAAAGCGAATATCTGGATGCCTTGAATGCTTATAATAAAGCAGTCGTGACACTTCAAAATCTAAATAACATCTAAAATGAAAAAATATATTGCAGCGTTTATAGGCGCTATATTTCTAATTTCTTGCGGAAATAAGAAAAATGAGGAAACTAAAAGTGCTGAAAATAAAAGCATTAATATTATCAAATTAAGTCCTGAACAAGTAAAAAACGCTGGACTAGAAAGCGGTAATCCGACTATAAAAAATGTCAAAGAGATTTTACAGCTTCAAGGAACTGTAACGGTTCCTCCAAAAAGTGTTATCAGTATTAGTATTCCGCTGGGAGGTTATGTAAAAAGCACAAATCTTATTGCGGGAATGAATGTTCAGAAAGGTCAGGTTTTGGCTGTTTTGGAAGATATGCAGTTTATCGAACTGCAGCAGGATTATCTTATGGCAAAAGAAAAGTTTGAATTGGCTCTAAATGAACATAGAAGACAGAAAGAATTGAATTTAAACAAAGCAGCAAGCGATAAGGTTTTAGAGCAGATTACTACCGAAATGAGAACTCAACGAATTACAATGTCTTCGTTAGAACAAAAATTAAATTTATTAGGAATTAATGCTAAAACATTAAATGTAAACAATATTAGCAAAACCATAAAAGTAGTTTCGCCTATAAATGGTTTGGTTTCTAAAGTAAATGTCAACATCGGAAAATATGTAAATCCGACTGATATGCTTTTTGAACTAATCGATAAAAAAGACATTGTTTTAACTTTAAACGCATTCGAAAAAGATGTTACTTCTCTTTCGATTGGGCAGAACGTTACGGTTTACGCAAATGCTTCTGACACTAAGAAATACGGAGCTAAAATTGCGTTTATCAATCAAAGTTTAAACGGAGATCGTGCGGCTGAAATTATCTGTAAAGTAAATACATATAATCCGGCTTTACTGCCAGGTTTGTTTGTAAATGCAGAAGTTGAAATTGAAAACCAAAAGGCATTAACCGTTCCAGAAGATGCTGTTGTGCGTTGGGAAGGCAAATTTTATGTATTTACAGAACTTGGCAATAACCAGTTTCAAATGGTAGAAGTGAAGTCTGGAGTTAAAAACGAAGGATATAATCAGATTATCTCTGATGCTATTTCTAGTTCTTCTAAAGTGGTCATAAAAAACGCTTACACTTTATTGATGTCTGCAATGAATAACGACGAACAATAATGTTTAATTTCTGATTGCAATTTAGATTAAACATGAAACCCAGTAAATTTAGTTTTACTGGGTTTTTAATTTATATAAATAATTCATTCCGTAGGAATGTTTCGTCGGTAGAAAAAAAAGAATTGTGATTCTACGTTCCGTAGGAACGTTTGATTAATTAATGATTTGCTGTTTATGTATAAATCAAGTGTCCCTACAGGACACTCACAAACGAATATGCTTTTTTTTCTACCGACGAGATATTCCTAACGGAATATTATTGATGATAGAAATTAATTATTTATCAAAATAATTTCATCTCCTGCTATCGCAAAAACAGTATGCTCTGATTCAGGTTTCATAATAAACTTTCCTGTAAATTCCCCAAAAGCAGGTAGTATCATTTGGTTCTTTTTCTGGAAAAAACATTTCAGTTTTAAACTTTGAAGCCCTAATCCGCGTAAAATTATTCCTGGATGAATATGTCCGGAAAAATTGAAATAATCTTCTTTCTCTGTTGGATGATGAGTGAAGAGAAAATGATCAATTTCTAAAGAGTCAACAACAAGAATTCCAATTTCATAATAATTTTTTTGGTCGATTATATCATGATTTCCTGCAACTAAATATGTTTCTTGATTATGATTGGAAATCCATTCTTCAAACAAATCCCATTCTTTATTTTTTGAACTGTGAAATAAATCTCCCAAAAAAACGATTCTTTCAGGAAGGAAATAATCCAAAATTTCGGTGATCTTCCTAAAATTTTCTGAAACGGCACTTTGCGGAACTGCGATTCCATGTTTTCTAAAATGTGTCACTTTTCCTAAATGTACATCAGAAATAATAATCATTTTTTTTCTTTCCCAAAAAACAGCACCGCTTGGGTGAAGAATAAAGTTTTCGTTTTGTATTTGAATATTCATAAATATTATTTCATGTAAGACGCAGTCATTTTCTGAATTCTTTCAGCTAGAGTTTCGCTCGAAAGTTTTTCTCTCAATCGATCGGTAATGATAGGAAAACTAAAAGGAGTTGGTTTTAAACATTGTTTCCAAACAATTTTCTGATTTGCAATTCTTTCTAAAGCTAAAATCAAACGTCCTTCTTCCAGCTGATGTTCAAAGGTTTCTCTGTACGCTTGATGCAATAATAAATTATCAGGTTCAAAATCTCTGAAAACTTCAAACAGTAATTGCGAACCACTTTGTAAATGTTTTGTTTTAACCATTTTTCCTGGAAAACCTGTAAAAACTAATCCCGAAATTACTGCTATATCTCTAAACTTTCTTCGAGCCATTTCGGTCGAATTTAAGCTTTTCTGCAAATCATGATGAACATATTCCGTTGAAAATAGATTATTGTCTAAAACTGCTTCAATATCAATTTCCTGATCCGAAAGCAATTCAAAACCATAATCATTATACGCCAAAGAAAAAGTGATCGATTGCAATAAACTAATTCTGAATGCCAATAAACTGGCTAAAGCTTCATGCACAAAGCGCCCTTCAAACGGATAAAAAATGGCATGAAAACCTTCTCGGGTTTTAAAAGTTTCAATTAGAAATTCATCTGAACTCGGCACAATAGACTCTTTTCGCTGTCTTTTGAATAAAGGCTGTAAAGCTTTTAATTCTGGCGAAAGATTATCGGTATTGGCACGATATAATTCTTTTCGAAGCAATTCGCTCATTTGAGAAGATAAAGCCAAACGTCCGCCCATCCAGCTGGCAATTTTAGATTCCTTTTTCGGACTGGCTTTTTTAACCAAAACCTGCATATTTCTGATTTTGAATAATTCCAGCTTTTTTCCAGCAAAAATAAAAGTGTCACCCGGTTTTAGTTTCGAAATAAACCATTCTTCAATAGTACCAATATAACCGCCGCTGACATATTTTACATTCATCACGGCATCGCCAACAATAGTCCCAATCTGCATTCTGTGATGCATGGCAATCATTCTGCTGTTTATTTTGTAACAGCCGTTTTCATCAATTTCAACTTTTTTAAATTCGTCATACGCATGTAGGCTCTGACTTCCCTGAGTAATAAAATTCAAAATCCAGTTCCAGTTTTCGTCGCTGATAGTTTGATAGCTAAAAGTTCCCTGAATTTCTTTTAAAATTTCATTTGGATAAAATCCATCAGAAACGGCCAGCGTATTAAGGTATTGAACCAAAACATCCCAACTGTTCAAATAGGGAACACGATCTTCAATCACACTATTTTCAACAGCTTTTTTCAAGGCAGAAGCTTCGATTAATTCAATCGCATGAGTAGCTAGGAAATAAATAACGCTTTCCTTTCCAGGCTGATGTCCGCTTCGTCCGGCGCGTTGCATAAAACGTGCAACGCCTTTTGGACCTCCAACTTGAATAATCGATTCGACAGGAGCAAAGTCAACACCCAAATCCAAACTAGAAGTGCAGACTACGACTTTTAATTCTTCATTTCGAATGGCATTTTCTACCCAAAGTCTGGTTTCTCTGTCAATGCTTCCGTGATGCATGGCCATTTCTCCTGCAAATTCAGGATATTTCTCTAATAATCTTTGATACCAGATTTCGCAAGCCGAACGAACATTGGTAAAAATAAGCGTCGTTTTACTGGCTTTTACAATTTTTGCTGCTTCATCAATTAGATGCAATCCCATATGTCCGCGCCATGGATACGTATCCATTTTGTCTGGAATAATGGAAACAACTTTTATTTTTTTATTAATGACCGCTTTGATTAAAACAGAATTATGAAAGGCTTCCGAATCGACTCCAAGTAAAACTTCTTGCGCTTGCTGTAAATTCCCAATTGTTGCTGAGATTCCCCAAATGCGTATGCTTTTAGCAATGGTTTTCAGTCTTGACAAACCTAATTCTATTTGCACGCCACGTTTTGTTCCGAGTAGTTCGTGCCATTCGTCAATTACTATGGAACTGCAATTTTTAAAAATACTTGCATAACCTTTTGTTGCCAAAAGCAATTGCAAACTTTCGGGAGTTGTAATCAGCAGATCTGGCATTTTTCCTTTTTGCTTGGCTCTTTCTGAAGCAGAAGTATCTCCAGAACGAATTCCAACCGTCATAGGAATGTCTAAATCAGTTAAAACTCTTTCTGCCGCTTGTTTGATTTCAACAGATAAAGAACGCAGAGGTGTAATCCAAATCGCTTTTAATCCTGAATTGTGTTTCGTCCTGTAATTCGGATTTTCTTTAATGTAGTTTAAAATAATGGGAAGCCAAAGCGCATAGGTTTTTCCGCTTCCAGTCGGAGCATTTAGTAAACCATTTTTTCCCTGCAAAAAAGCAGTCCAAGTCTGTGTCTGAAACGGAAAAGGTTTCCATCCCTGATTTTCAAACCAATTATTGGCTATGGTAAATAACTGCTCTCTATTCATTATGAAATCATATTTTTTAAATCTTCTATCGAATTGGCATCTTCAATTTTTTTGTCGTGTCGCCATCTTAAAATTCGCGGAAAACGTGTTGCAACGCCACTTTTATGTCTTTTGGAAAGTGCTATTCCTTCAAAACCAATTTCAAAAACCAATTTTGGTGTAACGCTTCTCACTGGGCCAAATCGTTCTAAAGTATTTTTTTTAATAAAATCATCTACCATTCTAAATTCGGCATCGGTTAAACCGGAATACGCTTTCGCGAAAGTGACGAGTTCACGCTCATTATTTTCATTTTCTTGCCAAAGAGCAAAAGTATAATCGGTAAAAAGATTGGATCTTCTTCCGTGACCGCGCATGGCGTAGGTGAGAACGGCATCTATGGTTAAAGGTTCGATTTTCCATTTCCACCAATCACCTTTTTTTCTTCCAACTAAATAGGGAGAGTCTTTTCGTTTCAGCATCAAACCTTCGCTTCTCATTTCACGAGATTTTAATCTTTCGTTTGTAACATCTTCCCAAGTCGAAAAATTGATTCGCTCTGAAAGCTGTAGCGGAATTTCTTTACCAATTAAAGTGGTAAATAGTTCTTCTAATAATGTACGGCGTTCTATGTAAGGAAGATTTCGAATATCATTTCCCTGCCATTCCAATAAATCATAAGCTTTTATGATAACAGGCGTATTTTTTAAAACAGAAGCCGATACATTTTTTCTTCCAATTCGGGTTTGCAAATCATTAAATGTCCCAATTTGATTATCAATAAAAGGAAGGATTTCGCCATCTATAACAGTTCCGTCTGGAATATTTCCGATGAAAGATTGAAATTCAGGATATTTATCGGTTACTAATTCTTCGCCACGACTCCAAACATAAATTTCATTATCACGAATTATGGTTTGAGAACGGATTCCGTCCCATTTATGTTCAGCGCTCCAATCTTCTGGATTTCCAAGATTTTCAATTTCAGCTTCAATCGGATAAGCCAAATAAAAAGGATAAGGTTTCGATAAATAATCGCTACTTTTTTCATCCAAAATCAATTCTTGAAACGTAATCGCATTCGGATTCCAATCGCCCATTAATTTATAAGCCAATGTATCTTCGTCAATATTTTCGGCTTTTGAAAGTGCGCGAGTCATTAACTTCTGACTTAAACCAATTCTAAAACTTCCTGTGATTAATTTAGTGAAAACGAATCTTTCGTAATAATTTAAATTAAGCCAATTGGTTTGCAAGTATTCTTTTTTCTCAAAATCAGTTTTCTTTTTTAAAGCAATGATTTCTTGTAGAAATTCGGTCAAACTTTTATCGGAATGTTCTTTTGTGGTCGGAATAACCAACGCAATTGTTTCTGCCAAATCGCCCACAATATGATAGCTTTCTTCAAACAACCAAAGCGGAATATTTGCCAATTCGTTTGCCCATAAACGTAACAAAGTAGTATTAACTGGACGTGGAGGACGACGGTGCGAAAGAATGGCAATTGTCCAGACTTTATCTTCGTCGCTTGCTTTTAGAAAATAATTAGTCAGCGCATCAACTTTTACCGATGTTTTATTAGAACTGTCTAAGGTTTTTATAAGCTCGGCAAAGTTTTTCATGCTTTTTTTAAGTTATGGGTTATGGGTTATGGGTTATGGTTAAGGGTTAAGGGTTAAGGGTTATGGGTTAAGGGTTATGGGTTATGGGTTATGGGTTATGGTTATGGTTATGGTTATGGTTATGGGGAGGAGTTAGATATCGAACAACGTTTTGAGCATAACTTATAACTTAGTTACTTAACTTAAAGTGTCGCATAACGTCTAACTCCTAACTTTCTTCCGCTTCATTCGTTTCTCCTTCGTATTGGGTGTTTGCGGTTCTGGCATCGTATCCTAATTCTCTTAGGTATCTCGAGAATATATCTGAATATCCGTGAGTACAGATTACTTTTTCTGCGCCTGTTGCTTTTATGCTTTCCAATAAACCTGTCCAATCGCAGTGATCGCTTAAGACAAATCCGCGGTCAACGGCTCGTCTGCGTCTTGCTCCTCTAAAAGCCATCCAGCCGCTTGCTGTTCCTGTTACAAAAGGAGTCATTTTTCTGATCCAAGTGCTTCCATGTGCGCTTGGCGGAGCAATTACAATATTGCCCAATAAATCTTCTTTTTTTGTTTCGGAAGTTATTCTTATGGTTGGAGGCAAATCAATCATTGGCCGGACAATATTGGTCATATTTTCTATTGCGCCATGTGTATAAATTTGACCGATGCTTGGGTCAAGATATTTTAGTAATCGTTGTGCTTTTCCTAAAGAATATCCAAATAATACAGATGTTTTTCCTTCTGCACGATTCTCAGCCCACCAATTATTAATTTCAGTCATGACATCTGCTTGTGGTTCCCATTTAAAAGCTGGAAGTCCGAAAGTGCATTCGGTGATAAAAGAATGGCATTTTACTACCTCGTACGGAACAGAAATTCCGTCATCTTCGGTTTTGTAATCACCAGTAAAAACCCAGATTTCGCCTTTGTATTCTACTCTTATTTGCGCAGATCCAATAATATGACCCGCAGGATGAAAAGAAAATTTCACTCCGTTTATCGTAAAAGTTTCATTCCAATTTTTTCCTGAAACATTAATTTCGCCTAAACGATGTTTTATAATGGGAATATTCGAATAATGTGTAATGTAATTTTGATGTCCCCAACGCGCATGATCAGAATGTCCATGCGTGATAATGGCATTTTTTACTGGTCGCCACGGATCCAGATAGACATCTGCCTGTTGGCAGTAAATTCCTTTATCGTTAAATTGTAATAATGGCGAAGTCATTTTTTAATTAGATAATTGTTCTATGCGCTTGCTGCAATGACTAGATAAGCTATAAGAGATATACTTAATACAAATAGCATCATAGTAATAAAGGTAAGCATTGCTGTTGAATATTGATACTTTCCTTTTTTTAATAGTTTGATTGTGTGAATGTAACGCAGATAAGACAGCAAAATAGTCATAGCACCTGCAATCAATAAACCAATGCCTAAATAAATGGTAAAATTGCTATTTGGCGGTACAGTTTCGGCTATATATTTTGCTGGAAGCTGTTTTAGAAATAAAGAAAATTTTACGGTTACAAATCCAAAAACCATTATGCCAATTCCCGTGCGAAGCCATGCTAACAAAGTTCTTTCATTAGACAAGTATTCATTCATAATTTCCTGATCATTCTTTGGCGACATAGCTGTTATTGAGTTTTTTAAAATTCAAAATTTCTGTAAGGAGGACAGTTATATCTATCATCTTCGTTATCTAAATTATAACTGTTATAAGGATTTGTATCATCATAAGAAGAATAGGGCGTGTTATCCTCAGCCAGATTGAGTCCGCTTTCTATGATTTCGTAACAATCATCAGAAAAATGATAGCATTGATTTCTATAGTGAGTATCTGGATCTTGTCCTGAAGTAAATTCTTGATCCATAGCTTCATTTTCATGTGCAGTGTCTACATGATCTGGTTTACTGCATTTATAATCATTTAGTAATGCAGTTTTTCTGTTGTCGATATCTGTTCTCATGGCTGCTATTTTAAATTAGTAAGTATTTATCTTAAATGATATATACAAATTTGAAAATTAAGCAGTTGAAAAAATTATAAGATTCGAATTTAATTTTACATGATTCGTTTATTCTGTAAATTGGGTTTAGTTCTTATTTTGTAAAAATCAAGTTTAATTCTGTAAATCAATTGTTTATGTGTTTTGCAACTTTGTATAACTAATAATTTAAAAAATTATAACATTATGGAAACTTCAAGAAAAGATTCAAAATCTGGAATGAAAGATTCTGGAAAAACTCAAAAATCAACTTCTGGTTCTAGAGGAAAAAGCACTACTACAAAATCAACTGATTCTAAAGGTAGAGCAGGCCATTAATTTTTTTAGTTTCTAAGTAGAACTAAATAATAAAAGCGTGCTGTTTAGATATAGACAGCACGCTTTTAAATTTTATTGTTTTTGAAGTTTATTTCAGAACTTCTTGAATTGTCTTGATAAATGTTTCTACTGGCTGAGCACCAGAAACGGCATATTTACGATCAAATACAAAGAATGGGACACCTTGAACACCAATTTCTCCAGCTTCTTTAATGTCTGATTGTACTTCTTTCAAAAATAAACTATCACTTTCCAATACTTCTCTAATTTCATTTTCTTCTAATCCAGCTTGAACGCCTAATTTTATTAAAGTAAGTCCGTTATTTAAATCTTCTCCATCAGTAAAATAAGCTTTAAAGAAGATTTCTTCCATTTGATCTCCGAATCCTTTAGTTTTAGCTAATTGAATAATTCTGTGAGCATTCAAAGAATTAGAGATAACTGCTTTATTAAAATTATAATCCAAACCAACACTTTTAGCGCGTTCTGCAACGCCTTTATGCATTTCTTTAGATTGTTCAATCGACATTCCTTTTCTTTCTGCTAAAAACGTATAAACGTCCATCCCAGGTTCTGAAGTAATGGTTGGATCTAGCTGAAAGCTTTTCCATTCAATTTCAAATTCATCATTAGGAAATACTGCAAGTGCAGTTTCCAATTGTCTTTTTCCGATATAACAAAACGGACACATGATGTCCGACCAAATTTCTATTTTCATATTGCAAAGATACGGAAAATTGTTGTTTCAAGTTTCAGGATTCAAGTTGATATGCTTTGTGTTTTTCTTACCGCAAAGCACGCAAAGGTTTACGCAAAGTGCAGAAAGTTTTTTTTTAAGCAAGATGAGATAATCTCGCAAAGTCGCGGAGTCGCAAAGTTTTACATAAAGCTTTGCGAACTTTGCGTTTACTGTAGATTAAGCATATTTAAATACCTTGCGATCTTTGCGTTAAAATCAACACAAAGTAAAGCAACTTGAAACCTGAAACCTGAAACAAAAAAACTCAAATAAAAAACCGCAACTCTTTATGGGAATTGCGGTTTCTAGGTATAAAAAATGGTTGGTTAATAGCGATATCTTTTTTTTTACAATGATATATCTTTTATTTAAAACTAAAAAATATCCCTGTAACAGAAAGAAACTTTAATGTTAACTATTTAACATTACAGGCATTACCAACATAGTAACTGTTTCTCCCTCATCTAAACCATCAACTGGAGTTAAAATTCCAGCTCTGTTTGGCAACGACATTTCAAGCATGATCATGTCAGATTGTAGGTTTGTCAGCATCTCTGTTAAGAAACGAGAGTTGAAACCAATTTGAAGATCATCACCTTGATAATCGCAAGTCAATCTTTCTTCTGCTTTGTTTGAGTAATCAATATCTTCTGCAGAAACGTTTAATTCTGCTCCAGCGATTTTCAAACGAATCTGGTGTGTAGTTTTGTTAGAGAAAATTGCAACACGTTTAACAGAACTTAAGAATAAAGAACGGTCAATCATTAATTTATTCGGATTCTCTTTAGGAATTACTGCTTCGTAGTTTGGATATTTTCCGTCGATTAAACGGCACATTAAGATATAATTGTCAAATGAGAAAGTCGCATTTGAATCGTTGTATTCAATTTTTACTTCAGCATCAGAAGTTCCTAAAATACTTTTTAAAATATTCAATGGTTTTTTAGGCATGATAAAATCTGCTACTTGAGACGCTTTTACATCTGTACGAGAATATTTTACCAATTTATGAGCATCTGTAGCGACGAAGATTAATCCTTCTGGTGAAAACTGGAAGAATACCCCAGACATTACAGGACGTAAATCGTCATTTCCTGCTGCAAAAATAGTTTTGCTTACAGCAGTAGCTAAAACTTCTGCAGGAACTAAAGTTACAGATGGATCTTCAAGACTTACCGCTTTAGGGAATTCTTCTCCTGCTGCGTAAGCTAATGCATATTTTCCTGAGTTAGAGCTAATTTCTACTGTGTTATTGTCTTCAACAGTAAAAGTTAACGGCTGTTCTGGGAATGTTTTCAAAATTTCAAGCAAAAGTTTAGCAGGTACAGCTACGCTTCCTTTGCTAGTAGAATCGATCGATAATGTAGCCGACATAGTCGTTTCAAGATCTGAAGCCGAAACTGTCAATTCATTATTGTTTAGTTCAAACAAAAAGTTGTCTAAAATTGGCAACGTGTTGTTGCTATTGATTACACTACCTAAAACTTGTAATTGTTTTAATAAGTACGAACTCGATACTATAAATTTCATCTGCTTTATTTTATTTTTTGATAGGCCTTTTTATCTAATTTGGGGCTAAATATACGGATTACAAATATATCTTAAACTATCCAAAGTATTACATTTTTTTATTAACATCTATTTGCTGTATTTTCTTTTTCTTACAAAAGTAAATACGAATCCAAAAACTGTTAAAATTAGAATTGGAACTCCGATAGTTATGAATTGGGTCAAAGTATAACTTTGGTAAACTTTTTCTTTGTCTAATAAAGGCAATTCGACATCTTTGCTTCTAATGTTAATAAGTCCTGTATCGTCAAGAAGGTAATTGATACAATTCATTATGAAGTCTTTGTTATCATATAATTGGCCAGTTCTTTGGTCGTAACCTAATTCAACAGGCATCATATTTTTGTCTAATTGGTTTCTTGCAATATCCCCATCAGCAACAACAATCATTTTATTTGGTTTTCCTTTTGCTGTAAAAGAATTGTCTTTAAAAGGTAAAACTCTATTTTCAAAAGCAGAGTGGAAGCTTCCTTCTAACAAAACAGCTAAATTTAGATTTCCTTTGTTTAGATAATCTTGTGGAGTTGTTTTCTCTGTTACCATATTCAGGCTGATTTCTGCTGGAGAACCAATAGTTTTAGAATATTGAGAAGATTGCAATAAAACTGTTTTCTTTATTCCGTTTTTCAAAGTATCAATCGGGTTAGCAAAATCAAATTTAATTCCGCCTAAGTTTTTTACAATAGGATGTTGGCTTGTTGGGAAAACCTGCGGAGCAAATTTCCAGATAAAATCTTGATATTGCGTTGCGCTTCCTTGTTCGCCTGTTGCCAGTTTTATTGGTGTTCCTTGTTCATCTTTTACCAAATCAGGATTGATTCTGAATCCGTATTTGAAGAACATATCATTTAAATTTAAATCTCTAGAATAAGCCAATGTTGCGCCTGCATCATTATACAAACTATCCATGTCGGCAGCAACTTGATCAATAAGCCAAATTGTTTTTCCACCATTCATAATAAACTGATCCAGAACTTCTTTTTCTTCGTCAGAGAATTTTTCTGTTGGTTTAGAAATAATGGCTAAATCATATTTTTTCAGCGCATTTAAAGTTCCGTTTGGATCTTTTGCAACAGAATCTAAAGTGAATGGCCCAATGAAATAACTTTCGCGAATTTGCATCAACATTTTAGCAACGTGAATTTCATTCAATTCACCATTTCCTTTTATGATAGCAACTTTTTTCTGTTTGTTTTTGGTTACTTTATTGATTGCATCTGCAATAGAATATTCTAAATGCTGAATAGAACCAATTACTTTTTGTGTAGTTGAGGCTCCCATTATATTTTTCAATAAAGGAATATTAACTTCTTTGTTATTGTAAACTGCAACTGCCCACGGAAAAACCATAGCTTGCGATTGTTTTCCTTTATCGTCAACGGTAATATTTACAGGAGTTAATCCTTTTTGGAAAAGTGATTTTGTCAATTCTTCGCTTTCGTCTTCATTTTCTAACGGATCAACAAATTCGAAAACAATATTGCTATTATAAGCTTGAAATTCTTCCAATAGTTGCTTGGTTTCCTGCTGTAAACGTCTGAAATCGGCAGGAAGATCTCCAGCCATATAAATTTTTATAGAAAGCGGATTTTGAACTTGCTTTACAATTCCCAAAGAAGTTGGCGATAGTGTATAACGTTGGTCTTTCGTTAAATCAAAACGATGGAAAAATAGTGTTCCGAGAACATTTAGAACAACTAAAATTAAAATAGTGATGCCTAGTGTCTTTAAATTTTGTTTTGTTGATAGTTTCATTAGGCTTTATAAGATTTTAATTGGTAAACAGTTAAAGATAAAAAAGCAACTGCAATGCTCAAAAAGTAAATAACATCTCGAGTGTCAATAACACCGCGGCTCATACTCTTAAAGTGATTTTGCATTCCTAAAACTGAAATGAAATTATTTGAACCTGGAATTAGCGAAGCCAAACCTTCGAAACCAAAATAAAAGAAAAAGCAAAGAAAAACGGCAACAATAAATGCCACAATCTGATTTTCTGAAAGAGTAGAAGTAAAGATTCCGATTGCAGAATAAGACGCGATTAAAAATAACAATCCGAAGTAAGAACCAATTGTGCTTCCCATATCAATATTGCCTTCTGGCGAACCTAAATCTGAAATTACTTTTACATAAATTAAGGTTGGAATAATTGCTAAAATGATCAGTAAAAATGAACCAAAGAATTTACCATTTACGATTTCCCAAATAGACAAAGGTTTTGTCAGTAGCAATTCTAAAGTTCCTTGTTTTTTTTCGTCAGAGAAACTTCTCATCGTTACGGCTGGAATTAAGAAAATCAGAATCCATGGTGCTAAAGTGAAAAAAGGAGTTAAATCGGCATAACCTGTATTGAGGATGTTGTAGTCTCCTTCAAATACCCATAAAAATAGTCCGTTGCTAATTAAAAATATCGCAATGACCAAGTAGCCAATAGGAGAACCAAAAAAGGATTTTATTTCTCTTAAAATGATTGATTTCATTTGTTTGTTTTTGTTTTTGTATCGTTTCACGTTTCATGTTTCAAGTCGCACGCTTAACGTGAAACCTTAAACCTGAAACTAATTTAAGCTCACCAATTTATCAACGCTCCATGCTTCTGGTTTTGCATTGAATAGTTTTTTTGTAAAATCCCAAACGGTTTGAAATAGTTCAGATTTTCTATAATTTTCTAAATCTTCTTCAGTTTCCCAATAACTGTAAGTGAAGAAGATACATTTATCATTTTTATCCTGATACAATTCTAAAAAACGATTTCCTTCTGCATTTCGTATTTTCTCTTTCACCGATTCAAAATTCTCCAGAAAATCAGGAATTTTTTCTTCGTGAAAACTCATTTTTACTATTCGAACAAACATGTTATTATTTTAGATTTTAGACTGTTGATTTTAGATTTTTTTGAATTGCCTAAAGTCTTACAGGTGCGCAAAAATACCAAATTTGATTGTTGTTTTAAATAAAAAATGAAATATTATAAATGTCGATTTTTAAATTCTATTTTCACAGTATTTTTAAATATAGCCCGTGGTTTCAACCACGGGAAACGTTGAGTGATATGCGTTGTGTTCCCGTGGTTGAAACCACGGGCTATGTACATGATCAAAAACAATAAAAAAACTGCTCAATCAGCGAAATCTGCGAGCTAAAAAAATCTAAAATCTAAGGTCTGAAATCTAAAATCTAAAATTAATTTAGGAGAACTTAATCGTAATCACATCACGATAATTCAGCCCCAACAAACTATTTGCGGAACCAACTTTAGAAGGATTACTTCTAAAAATAGCAATTTCTAAGAATCCAGCTTCATTAAAAATAGCCAGTTTCTCACCTTCATAAGTTTTAATCGGATATTTGTCTGAAGTTGCAATAGCCGAATAATTTGGAAGAATTGTTTTGATACTTTTAGGTTTCATCACAATTTCATACGGACGCCCGCGTGAGATTTCAAGAAATTGTTTTTTAGAAATATTCGTTACAACGTTTCCGAAATGATCGATATAAATGATGTTTCCTTTTATAGAATTTCCATCGTCGGCTACAAGCGCTTGCAATTCTGTAGCTTCTTTAATAGAAGGAATTTCTTTTCCAATAACATTCAATAATCCGCCTTTGGATAAATGAGAAGCGACCTGAATAAAAATATCCAAATCTGTAGATTCAATCGGGAAACGATCATGAATGTTTATTGCCACAATTTTCTGCGGAACGATTTTTTGTGTCAACATACTTAAGATTCCGTTGTCTGCACAAATAAAATAGTGATCGTTCCATTGCATGGCAATATGCTGGTTCTCTTTATTGCGCTCAATATCAACACCAATTAGGTGTACGGTTCCTTTTGGAAAACTCAAATATGCAGCGCCAATAATATAACTTGCCTCGGCAGTATTAAAGGGATCAATGTCATGAGAAATGTCAACGATTTGAACCTCTGGATTTTCAGAAAGTATTTTACCCTTCAGCGACCCCACAAAGTGATCTTTTAAGCCGTAGTCTGTAGTAAGGGTAATTATTGACATATTTTTGTTTATAACTATTGATAGTATTTAAATCTAATTTTCATTAAATTTGAGAAATGCAAAGCTAATAATAGTAAACACAAATTGAAAGAAAGAAAAGACAAATTGTTTTTTTTAAAAGCTTTTGCCTGTTACAATATTCAGAAACACTGTTTTTAAGTTTATTTTTAAAAATGAAGCTGCGACTGAGTACTGTGACTAAATAAAAAAGAACCCGACAACTCTTAAAAATAATAACTGAATTATTTAATTTAAAAACTACTTCATTTGAACGAAAGAATAATCGAGCTAGTAGACATTGCTCCAAAAGAGTTTTGGGGCGCGCAAGACAGCCATTTAGAAATAATTAAAAAGTATTACCCAAAGCTTAAAATCGTAGCGCGAGGGACAACTTTAAAAGCATTTGGCGAAAAAGAAGTTTTAGACGAATTCGAAAAAAGATTTCAAAGATTAATGCTTCACTTTACACGTTACAATAATATTGACGATAATGTAATTGAGCGTGTAATTATGAGTGATGGTCAGGAAGAAAAAAGAGCTTACGATCATGATAAAATCTTAGTTCATGGTGTTGGCGGTAAGATTGTGAAAGCAATGACTCCAAATCAGCAATTGCTGGTTGATACTGTAAAAAAGAACGATATGGTTTTTGCAGTAGGTCCTGCCGGAACAGGAAAAACGTACACGGGAGTCGCAATGGCTGTAAAAATGCTGAAGGATAAAGAAGTAAAAAGAATCATCTTGACGCGTCCTGCAGTTGAAGCAGGAGAGAACTTAGGGTTCTTGCCAGGTGATATGAAAGAAAAACTTGATCCTTATATGCAACCACTTTATGATGCCTTGCGAGATATGATTCCGAATGAAAAACTGGAAGACTATATCTTGAAAGGAATTATTCAGATTGCGCCTTTGGCTTTTATGCGTGGACGAACTCTGGATAATGCTTTTGTAATTCTTGACGAGGCTCAAAATACCACTCACTCGCAAATGAAAATGTTTTTGACCCGTATGGGAAAAAATGCCAAATTCATGATTACAGGTGATCCTGGACAAGTCGATTTGCCTCGCAGAACCATTTCTGGTCTTAAAGAAGCTCTTTTGGTTCTGAAAGACATTGATGGCATCGGAATTATTTATTTGGATGATAAAGATATCGTTCGCCACAGATTGGTTAAAAAGGTAATCGATGCTTACAAACAAATTGAAAATCACGATTAATTATAAATTTTAGTGAAATGTTAAATGTAAATCGTGAATTGTGTTTTAACATTTATTAATATTCGTTTTGTATGTTTTCTTTTGAAAAGTGCAAAACGAATATTTTTTTGATTATAATTAAATAATTAGTCGATTTAAAGAATGGAAAGTAAAATTATATTTGTAATAGGTTTAGTATTGTTCTTTGCTTTTAGGATTTATGCTCAAAAAAATGAAAAGAAAAACTCAGACAGTTACATAAAGAAATTATCAGGAAAAGAGATTGTTTCAGAATTAAATAGATTAAATTTTTTCAATCTAACAGATAAAAATGATTTAAAAATTGCAAAAGATGAATTTGAAAAATCTTATGATAAATTGAATTTCTTTGAAGGTCAAATGAGAGAAGATTTAAGTTTTACTGACAATAGATTTTATTTTATTGATTCTGAAACATTATTTGAAGGAGAAGGATTAATTCAATATTTAGAAACTGTAAAAATTTCATTTGATAAATTAAATTTAAAACTTTTAATATCTGAGGAATTTGAAGATCAGACTGATAAACATTTACTTCATAAGATAAAATTAAACGGGAAAGAATATATTGCTTTCAATAATGATTTTGGCAATTATGACTGGACGATAGCGTATTTGAATTTTATTGAAATGTTAAATGATCAGCTTAAAATTCAAGGAACTGACGAACAATTTTATCCAATTAATTCAGGAAATGATGGCAGAATTGTTTTATTGACCAAAGAACAATTTAAATTTGTGAGAGAAAATTATCCAATTAATAAGGATCATCCAAAAGAAATTATAGATTGGAAAGATGACTTCAAATATTAAAAATATAAAGAAATGAAACAACTCGATGATTTCTACCTAAACCAAGAAGAACCTATAAAAGGTGTTTTTCTTGCGTTAAAAGAAATCATTCTAAAACAAGATCAAGAAATAACCAATACTTTAAAATATGGAATGCCATTTTTCTCTTATAAAGGAAAAATGTTTTGCTACTTATGGATTCATAAAAAATTCAAAAAGCCTTATGTTGGAATTGTGGAAGGAAAACATTTTGATGAAGTTTTTTTGATTCAAGAAAATCGTTCTAGAATGAAAGTTATGATGTTTGATTTCAATGAAGATTTGCCTTTGGAGCAGATTGAAACGATAATCCAAAAGGCGATAAATTTATATAAAACAGGAATTGTTAAAATTTAATTGTTTAAAAAGCAATATTTAACGGAATAGTTAAATAAATAATAAACTTACTTCATTTTTAGTCGTGAAAGTCTATAATCTTTGTCTGGTCGTATATAAAACCGTAAATTTGCATATCATCGAATTTGATAATTAATTATGACAAAACTTAAAAATATAAAAGCTATAGTAAGTGATCTTGACGGAACTTTACTTAACCCGCAACATAGAATATCAGATTATACCAAATCAATTTTTCAGGAACTTCACAATCAAGGTTATCTAATTGTGGTAGCTACAGGGCGCCATCATCTTGATGCGATGGGAATTATTGAAAAACTAGAAGTTCCAGTTTATTTAGTAAGTTCAAACGGAGCTAGAATTCATTCGCCAAATAAAGAAGAACTTTTTTCTTTTAACTTAGACAGCGATGTGGTAAAAGCTGCTTTGAATGTTGAAATCGATCCTGAAATTACGGTTGTTTTATTTAAAGAAAATGTATGGCAAACCAATAAATGGAATGAAAAATTGAATTCTTTTCAGGAAGAATTAAAATATCATCCAGAATTAGTTGACTACAAAACATTGGATGATTTTGCTGCAATTAAAATTTTCTTTTCTTGCAGTGATCACGAAAAACTAGTTAAGCTAAAAGATCAAAT
This sequence comes from Flavobacterium sp. UW10123, assembly GCF_040538975.1. Taxonomy (NCBI): domain Bacteria; kingdom Pseudomonadati; phylum Bacteroidota; class Flavobacteriia; order Flavobacteriales; family Flavobacteriaceae; genus Flavobacterium; species Flavobacterium sp. UW10123. The sequence goes on along the minus strand of NZ_JBEWQE010000005.1, from coordinate 14,899 downwards.
TTTAGCCAATTCATCAGAACATTTGCATCATGCCTTTAGTTTGCCGACTTGTTTAGAATTTATGGATAAATCTATAGACAAGGCAGTTTCAATCGAAAGAGTTTTAGAAAAAGAAGGTTTCACTTTGCAGGAAGCAGTATCTTTTGGAGATGGTTTCAATGATGTTCAGATGTTATCTGTTTCTGGAAAAGGTTTAATTATGGGAAACGCTCCAGCTTCGCTAAAAGAAGAATTGCCAAATTTAGAAGTTATTAAAACAAATGCAGAAGATGGAGTTGCAAGATATATTGCTTCTAAGATTTTAGATAAAGAATTTGCAACAACTTAATTAAGAATATTTTACATTCTGTTGTTGCTGGATAACAAATAATGGTTATTTTTATAAGAGCTAATTCATAGAGAGTTAGCTCTTTTTTTAACCTTAAATTTGTTTTAGCAATGAAAAGATTTTTACTTCAAGCTGAACGAAATTGTATTTCGGGAGCATTGGTTTTACTGCCGCTTTTAGTTTTTTTTATTTTGTTAGAAAAAGTTTGGAAATTTTTCCAGAATTACGGTGAAAAGTTTGCGCATTTTCTCCGCTTAGATTTGGTGTTAGGAAAATATGCCACCGATATTGCTGGCGGAATTATTTTGCTGTTTTTAATTTATCTCAGTGGTTTTTTAATGCGATTAGCTCTCTTAAGACGTTTTACTAATTGGATAGACGAAAAACTAATGATCTTTTTGCCAGGTTATGAAAAAAATAAAAAAGAAGCAGAAGAGAAATTGCTGAAAAGGAATAATGAACCTAAACCTATTACAGACTTGCCAATTTTGTTTAAAAATGGAAATTTTTGGCAGCCAGCACATTTAATTGAAGAGGATGAAAATGGTTCTGCCGTAATTTTTGTTCCAATTGCACCAGCTAAAGATCAAGGACAGATTCTGATTGTACAATCCGAAGATTATAAAAAGTTAAACGAAACCACAATTCATAGTTTAGATAATTCAATAAAGTCTTTTGGTAAAGGAATTTTAAGCTTTAAATAATTCACTAAAATTGAAGTAATATTTTCTTTGTTTGCTCTGTCAAATAGTTTTAAATTTGCCTTCATAAAAAACAACACAACTAGATAATGAGTAATACAATCACAACTACAAATTTTAATTTCCCGAATCAGAAATCAGTTTACCGCGGAAAAGTTAGAGAAGTTTATAATATTAACGACGAACTTTTAGTAATGGTGGCTACCGATAGACTTTCGGCTTTTGATGTAGTTTTGCCAAAAGGAATTCCGTACAAAGGACAAATCCTAAATCAGATTGCAACAAAATTCATGGAATTGACACAAGATATCGTTCCAAACTGGCTGATTGCAACTCCGGATCCTAACGTTGCTGTTGGACATTTATGTGATCCTTTTAAAGTAGAAATGGTTATTCGCGGTTATTTGTCTGGTCATGCAGCTCGTGAATATGCTGCAGGAAGAAAACAAATCTGCGGTGTAATTATGGCTGAAGGTTTAAAAGAAAATGATAAGTTTCCTGAGCCAATTATTACTCCAACTACAAAAGCAGATAATGGTTCTCATGACGAAGATATTTCTCGCGAAGATATTTTAGCAAAAGGAATTGTTTCTGAAGAAGATTATTTAGTTTTAGAAAAATATACTAGAGCTTTATTCCAAAGAGGAACTGAAATCGCTGCTAAACGCGGATTAATTTTAGTGGACACAAAATATGAATTTGGTAAAACAAAAGATGGTGTTATTGTTTTAATAGATGAAATTCATACTCCAGATTCTTCTCGTTATTTCTATGCTGAAGGATATGCTGAAAGACAAGAAAAAGGGGAGGAGCAAAAACAATTATCTAAAGAATTTGTTCGCCGTTGGTTAATTGAAAATGGTTTTCAAGGGCAAGAAGGACAGCAGATTCCAAATATGACAGACGAATATATTGAATCTGTTTCTGAAAGATATATTGAATTGTTTGAAAATATTTTAGGAGAAAAATTTGTAAAAGCTGATATTGCCAATATTGATCAGCGTATCGAGAAAAATGTAATAGTTTATCTTTCTTCAAAATAACAATTTCGATTTAAGCTAAAAACGAAATATAAAAAAGCCTTGCTGTAACAAATTCAGCAAGGCTTTTTTCGTGTAAATAGATTTGCGGTAGGAAATCCAATTTGGAATTATCCAAATTTTATTATGTGAAAAATGCAATTGAGCCTATCTGATTGCGCTTCTATATCTTTTTTCAAGAAATTTCATCTTTTTTTTCATTTTTAATGCAACGTTTTGTGCATAATGAGCGTCTAACAAGTAATCATCACAATCATTAATCATTAAACAAGCAATCAATCATGAAAAAAACAGTAATCGTTTTCGGAACGGCTTTGGCCGTATTTGCAAATTTTGCAACAGCTTCTAACTTGAAGTTAGAAAATAAAAATCAAATTGAAATTCCTTTCGATTTTTCATCGCCTTTACATTTGGCGGTATGCAATGGAGATGTTGAAACCGTAAAGAAAAGCATCGAATATGGGGCAGATGTAAATAAAATTGTGCGAAATATGACGCCTTTAATGCTTGCAGCTCGTTTTAACAATGTCGAAATCGTAAAAATTTTATTGGCAAATGGAGCTAAGCCTTCAATTGAAAATGCACACGGACTTCGAGCATTGGATTATGCCAGATATGCAAAAGCACTTGAATCTGCAGCTATTTTAAAAGGACTGAAATAATTTCTCTTTAGCAAAACAAAAAAGCATCATTCTTCTTAAGATGATGCTTTTTTTTTATTTTTTACTTTTTAAAGAAAAACTTGAAACCTAATTCTTTTTTTAGTCGTCTAAATCTTAAATGTATCATCATCAATCATTTAATAGATAATCATCATGAAAAAAACGGTAATTATTTTAGGATTAGTTTTCATTTTTGCAAATGAATCAAAAGCAACAACTTATCAGTTGAGTACTGAGAATCTAGCTGAATTTTCAATTTATTCGAATTCTCCATTTCATCTTGCTATAAGCAAAGGCGATGTTGAAAGTGTAAAAAAGTTTATATCATATGGAGCAGATGTAAACAAAATTGTGAATAATATGACTCCTTTAATGGTAGCAGCACGATTTAACCAAGTTGAAATTATTAAAATCTTACTCGAAAAAGGAGCAGATCTGTCAGCTGAAAATGATAGAGGGCTTACTGCTTTACATTTTGCAGAATTTGGCAAATCGACCGAATCTATTGCTATTTTGAAAGAAAGAAAAGATAAAAGTAATAGAAAGCGTAAATGAAAAAAGTGCAATTCAATTATTTTGAATTGCACTTTTTCTTTTAAGAGCTGTAACTTTATTCCATTTTATCTTTTAAATTTTCTAGGCCTTTTTGTAAATCGTTTCCAACCATTTGGTCCATTCTTAGCATCGGGAGCATAATATTAGTTGGATACGGAATTACGCCACTAATTCCCCATTTAACTTTTGTCTGATTTCCAGAAACAGGTTCTGTTGACATAAAACCGACAGCAGTATCTTCAACAGGTTTTTTAAAACGAAGTGTAAAGTCCAAACGTCTATTTTCTATTATTTTTGTAATTTCCTGTTCTCCAACACCAACTTCCTTAATATTGCTTTCCCAAGAAGAAACTGAACCTACCATGCCATCAATTCCTTTATAATGAACTTTCATTTTCGGATCCATATTAGCCCACGTACTAAACTCGTTTTGGTTCTTAAGTGACCTAACATATTTGAAAACACTATCTGTAGGTTTATTGATCGTTATTTCTCTTTCAACCAAATATTCTTTAGGCATAAAATAAGCACCAATTAAAACAATCGAAATAAGTAAAATTAAAATAACTAGAATTCTTTTAATAAAAATCATACTCTTAGTTTTAAGGTTATTAGTCTTTTGAACTTTTGTTTCTCAGATAAAGCGCTAAATTTTTTGATGTCTATGATTATAACGCTATGTTTTTGATTTTTAATTCTATAGTAAATTTAGAAAAATAATCAATCTATTAAAAATGATATTTTCTTAAAGTGAAAAAAAAATAAGATTTGTTGTAACATTTTTTCTTTTTTGTAGTCTATTATAGTAAAATCAATAATTTGATGACGTTTAGGTTCTTTAATTACCGTTTTATTAAGTAAGTGTTAAGAATTAGTTAAAACATGGTACTTTGCAATACATAATACGATAAAATAATTTACTTTTACATCATCAAATTAAAATCATCATCAATCATTTAATAAACATCAATCATTATGAAAAAATCAGTTATTTATTTAGGATTAGCCTTAGTAACATTTGGAAATGTAGCAATGGCTTCAAACGGAGTTTCAACTGTTAAAAAATCAGTTGAGCTTAAAAGTTATGTAGGAACTCCCTTAAATGTTGCTATTAGTAAAGGAGATCTTGAAACCGTTAAAAAATTTATTGAATACGGCGCGGATGTAAACCAGTTATCTGAAGATTTTACTCCCTTGATGACGGCTGCACTTTACAATAAACACGAAATTATAAAAGTTTTATTGGCTAATGGAGCAAAACCTAATACTAAAAATGAAAAAGGTTATACAGCATTAAAATATGCACAAGGATCAAATGCTACGGAAGCAATTGAGCTTTTGAAAGATTTGAAATAACAGTTTAAAAGTTTTGAGTTAGTAAAAATGACCTTTCTGAGCAAAAGGTCATTTTTTTTTGTTTAAAGGAAACGCTAATTAAACAAAAAAAGCATCATTACTAGAATGATGCTTCTCCTTTTTTAAATCCCAACAAATTGATTTAAAACTAAATATTTTAATTGTTTATTCTATCGGCACATGCTTTTTTCTGTTGAATATCCAAAATAAAATTGGAAACACTAAGAGAGTCAAAACAGTTGCCGTCATAAGTCCGCCGATAATTACAATTGCAAGTGGTTTTTGTGATTCTGAACCAATTCCTGTAGAAATTGCAGCCGGCATTAATCCGATTGAAGCCATTAACGCTGTCATGACTACTGCTCTAGTTCTCGCCTTTACTCCCATAAATATCGATTCTTCGAGAGAAAATTTAGCCTTGAGATTATGATGAAATTCCGATATTAGAATAACTCCATTCTGAATACATATTCCGAGAAGCGCTATAAATCCAACTCCTGCAGAAATTCCGAAATTCATCCCTGTTAAGTGCAGTGCAATAATTCCACCAATAATGGCAAACGGTACATTGGCTAAAACAAGTAGAGAATCTTTAAAGTTTCCGAACAGAATAAATAGGAGAACAAAAATTCCAATTAAACTAATCGGTACAACTTGAGCCAGCCGCGCACTTGCACGAACTTGATTTTCAAATTCACCTGTCCAACCTGTTGTATAGCCAGCAGGAAGTTTAAGCTGATTTACTTTTTGCTGTGCTTCAGCAATTGTACTTCCTAAATCTCGATCACGAACAGAGAATTTTACTCCAATAAAACGTTTCGTATTATCTCTATAAATAAACGCTGGTCCTGTAATGGTTTTAATATCACAGATTTCTTTTAAAGGAATTTTTATTCCGCTAATTGTAGGAACTTTAATTTCTTCTAGATCTTTCTCGTCTTTTCGGTATTCTTTTGAAAAACGAACACGAACATCAAATTTCTTTTCGTCTTCATATTTTTCAGTAGCTGTTTTTCCTCCAAAAGCTAATTCTAAAACTGCTTGCGCATCACTTAATGTTACTCCGTATGCAGCCATTTTTTCACGATCTAGGATTACGCTAATTTCTGGCTGTCCAACATTTCGTAAAATTCCAACATCTTTTATACCTGGAATATTTTTAATTTGTGCTAAAACCTCATTAGCCAGCTGATCTAATTTATTTAAATCATCACCGTAAATTTTTACAGCATTTGAAGCTTTAAATCCAGCTACCGATTCTGCAACGTTATCAATTACAGGTTGAGAATAATTATACGTGATTCCCTGATGTACTTTTAGTTTATTATCCATTTCATTAATCAGATCATCCATAGAAATTTTGCGTTTCCATTCTTTTTTTGGAAGCAAGTCAACTTGAAGCTGAATAAAACCAAAACCATTTGGGTCAGTTCCATCATTGCTTCGTCCAGTTTGAGATAATACGTTTTTAACTTCAGGAAAACTTTCTAAGTCTTTTCTAATCATTGCAGCCGTCTTAACACTTTCTGGGAGTGAAGTACTCATTGGCAATTCTGCTGTTACCCACAAAGCGCCCTCGTTTAATTGAGGTAAAAATTCTGTTCCTAAGAAACCTGCAGAAAAGAAAACACCCGCTAATAAAGTTATAGACGCAATCAATGTCTGCACTTTATGTTTGAATGTCCATTGAAAACCTTTACCAACAATTCTATCCCAAAAATTCACAAACGGATTATGTTTTTCTTTTACATTTTTGTTTAATAAAATATGAGAAAGAACTGGAACCAAAGTCAAAGTGAAAATAAGTGCTCCTAATAATGCAAAACCTAATGTAAAGGCTAGGGGAGAGAACATTTTTCCTTCTACTTTCTGGAAAGAGAAAATAGGAAGTAAGGCGGTAATAATAATCAGTTTTGAGAAGAAAATAGCTTTACCCATTTCTGTCCCCGTCTTTTTTATAATGCTTCCTTTTGCAATTTTATTGAATTTTTCCATCCCTAATTGATGCGCCTTATGATCTAAGACCACAAACAAGCCTTCAACCATTACAACGGCTCCATCAATAATAATCCCGAAATCGACTGCACCTAAACTTAATAGATTGGCACTCATTCCCATCATCTTAAGACACAAGAATGCAAATAATAATGAAAGCGGAATGACAATCGAAACTGTAAAAGTAGTTCTCCAATCGGCCATAAATAGAAACACGACAACAGTAACGAGAATAATACCTTCAAATAAGTTGTGCATTACTGTTTCGGTCGTAAAATTCATCAAATTATCACGATCGTAAAATGTTTCAATTTTAATGTCTTTTGGCAAAACATTATCATTAAGATCTTTGATTTTGGCTTTTATTAAGGCAAGTGTTTCCTGCGGATTTTCACCTTTTCGCATTACTACAATTCCTTCAACAGCGTCGTCATTATTTCCAATACCTGTTTGTCCAACTCTTGGCATTGAACTTTCGTAAACGTCAGCTAAGTTTTTAACCAAGATTGGATTTCCTGCTGCGTCATCTACGATAATATTTCCAATATCTTCTTTCGATTTTAATAAACCGACACCGCGAACAACAAATGCTTGTCCGTTCTTTTCAATAACATCACCACCTACGTTTAAGTTTCCGGCATTTACAGCGTTGTAAACTTGTAAAGGTGTAATGTTGTATTTTGCCAATTTGATAGGATCAACCCCAACTTCATAAGTTTTAGTTTGACCTCCAAAAACATTTAAATCGGCAACGCCAGGCAGAGAACGAAGTTGTTTATCGATAACCCAATTTTGGTAAGTCAATAATTCTCTACTGTCTCTGCTATCGCTTTTTACAAGATATCTAAAAATTTCTCCTGTAGGGCCATAAGGAGGCTGTACGTCTGGTTCTACATCATCAGGAAGGGAAACATTCTTTAATAAGTTATTTACCTGAAAGCGGGCAAAAGTATCGTCTACACCATCATCAAAAATGATTTTAATAACCGATAAACCAAACATAGTAATGCTTCGCACACTTGTTTTTTTCTGTACCGAGTTCATGGCAATCTCGATTGGAGAAGTAACAAAACGTTCTACTTCTTCAGCACTTTTTCCGTTCCATTGCGTAATAATAATGATCTGCGTATTGGTAACGTCTGGAAAAGCATCAATAGGCATATTTTTGAATGAAATAAATCCAGCAACAGCCAATAATCCAACCCAAAAGAAGGTAAATGCTTTATTCTTTAGCGAAAAAGCAATAATATTTTTTATGAATTTGTTCATGTCTTAATTATTTAAAGCACCATAAATAAATAGCTGATTGTTGGTGATTACTTTTTCATTTTCTTTTAAACCGCTTGAAAGGTAAGTAGTGTCTCCAACTACTCTATAAACTTCGACTTGTCTAGTTTCGATATTATTACGGTCTTTAAATACCACAACAAAGTTTTTGCTTTTATCAAAAACAATAGCTTTACTCGGTACGGCTATCATAGATTGGTTTTCATTAAAAGACAATTTTATATTAGCATTCATATCAGGCTTCAGCATGTAATCTGGATTATTCAGCTTAATTCTGGCTTGCATAGCTTTAGTCTCAGGGTCAATTACATTATAGATTTTATCTACTTTTCCGTAAAATGCTTTATCAGGATAACTCAAAGTAGTTACAGTAGCGCTCGTTCCCAGTTTTACTTTATTGATATCTATTTCATTAATATTAGCCATTGCCCAAACTTCGCTGATTTCTGCAATATCAAATATGTTTTCAGAACGGTCGTTTCGTAAAAGCATGTCTTGATTAATACTTTTCTGAATGATAAAACCGCTTATCGGAGCTGTTACTTCGTAAATTGAACCCGCTTTAATATTATAGATTTTATAGGTTTCCTGTATTTTGCTTAATTGCGACTGCGCTTTATTTACCTCAGATTTTGCCTGAAGCACGTCGCTTTCAGAATTCAGTTTTCCCTCAAATAATTCTTGAGCTACTTTCAAATTATTTTTGGCAACAAGCAAATCGCTTTTCGCATCAATGGATTGTTTTTCAAAATCGGCAACATCAGTACTTTTTATCGTGGCAAGAACTTGTCCTTTTTTAACATAATCACCAAGTTCAACATTTACTTTCATTACATTTCCGCCAACCAGTGGGTAAACATCAATCATTTTATTATTGTCAGCCGTAATTTTACCATAAAAACTAAGTTCATTTTTTAATGGCTGAGATTTAGCTTCTGCAGTTGTAGTGCTTTTAAGCATAGTATCGCTTAAAACAAAAGAGGTATTTGTTTCAGGATTTTCAACTTCTTTTTTGCAGCTCGTAAGAGATAAGCCTGCTAGTGCGATTCCGATGAATAATATATGTTTCATTTCTGTAATTTTTTAAAATAAATCTTTGTTGATGGTGCTATTTAACTCTTCGCCTGCAATCACTACTTTTTTCTTTAATTCATTTAATTGAATTATAGCCTGATTGTAGCTTTCCATAAAATCGGTAAATTCTAAAAGGCTTACGTTTCGTTTTTGAAAGTTGGTAAGCATTCCGTTATAAACTGCTTCAAAATCTGAATTTACAGTTGGCTTTATAACAGCATAATTTTGTCTGGATTCATCCCATTTGGTCCATGCTGATGTGATTTCTGTTTTGAGCTGTAGTTCGAAGTTTTGTTTTTCAATTTTAGATTGTTCCAAAATTGTTTTTGCATACTTAATGTTTCCTTTATTTTGATTCCAAAGTGGTAAAGGAATTCCAACAGTTAAATTGGCTTCATTATTAAAAGCACCACTTCGCTGATCATAATTTGCTCCAAGGGTAATATCTGGAACTGAAAGCGATTTTTGTAATTTCACATTCAGTTCATTAGCATCGATTTCTTTTTGTTTTGCTAAATAATCAGGTCTATTAGCTATGGCTTGTTCTTCAAAATTTTTAAGATCAAAAGCTATAACTTTTAGATATTTATCAGAATCATCTTTGCTTACAACTGGAACTACATTTTCAGTTTCATTTAAAAGCAATTTTAAATTAGCCTGCTCTTCTATATTGTTATTAATAACTTCTAATCTTTCGTTTTTGAAATTAAGATAGAGTGATTGTAGACGAACAACATCTTTTAGAGGAATATTTCCTTTTTGAGCTTGAACCGAATAAGAATTAATTAAATTTTCGATGTGAGCTAATTGCTTGTCTGTATTGTCAAGATTTTTAGTGTTGTAATATACAGTGAAAAAACTTTTGCGCAATTGCAGTTTTAAAGTCCTAAGCAAATCGTTAAACTGAAGTTCTGCCAGTTTTTCATTAGTTTGCGCTAATTTAACCTCATTGCGTTTTTTACCACCAAGATAGATTAGTTGTTCTATTGCAAAAACTTTCTGACCATCTTTGCCAATATCAAAAAATTTGTCTCGTTCAGGATTGTAGGCATTCAACTCTGCTGATAGAGTGGGATTTTCCCAAATGCGAGCCTGAATTGTGAGTGCTTTCGAGGCATCAAGATTATATTGGGATGCCAGTAAAAATAGATTCTTTTTTAAAAATTGGCTTTCACAGTCTTGGAGAGTAACTGTTTTTTGTGCTATTGCAGCTTGATTTAAAAGTGCAAATAACAGCAATGCAAATAACTTTTTCATTGTATCATCTTTAAGTTGTACAAATATGCTATCAACAGGCTTTAAGAGAGCTTAAAATCTACCTTAAAAATAGCTTAAAATTGCTTACAAATTAAAAAATAACTGAAATAAATTCGTGTTAATATCTGGAGTCGAATAAGTTATGTTTGCTTTATGAAGAGTTAAAATGCGTTGTACGATTCTTAAACCCAGTCCAAAACCAGAGGTTCCTTTTGAGTTTTGGCCACGCATAAAAGGCTGAAAAAGATTTCTTTGTTCTTCTTCATTTAATGTTTCTCCTGTGTTTGATACAGAAACAATAAGATGATAATGGTCTGTACTTATTTTTACTTTTGCCTGCTTAGTGTCTGAATAAACACAGGCATTTTTTAAGATATTGCTTAAAGCTATCTCTAAAAGATTTTTGTTTCCATTTATCTCTAAAGCAGTGTCTAGATTGTCACTTTCTTCCATTTCAAAAAGAATAACAAAATCCGGATAGGCTTTATTTATTTTTTCGATTGAAGAAAATAAAATTTCGTCTATTCTTTGAACTTCATGATTATTAGTATTTCGACTGTCTATTTTTGAAAGGATAAGCAGAGAATTGATTAATTCGCTTAAATGATTGACATCGGCCAATATTAAGTTTAAAAATGACTTATCTTTTTGTTGAAGTTCTGGTTCAGCCATAGCATTTTCAATCTGAGAAGTCATTCTAGAAAGAGGTGTTCTTAATTCGTGAGATGCATGAGCAGTAAACTCTTTTTGCTTTTGATACGACACCTCAATACGGTCCATCATGAAATTAAATTCGTCTGCTATTAAATCAATTTCATCTTTAGTACTTTTAGATTCAATCCTAGTGTCTAGATTGTTCTCGTTTATATTTTTAATTTTCTGATGGAATGCATGAATCGGGTTCATTGCTTTTCTGACCATGAAAGAAGTCAAAATCCAGCAAACGCAAGTAAAAAAGATGTATGAAATAATTAAGGTATATCTCAAGAAAAGCAGTTTCTTCTTGCCGTAATCATCAGTAGCAGAAATTAAGGCATAAAAATCTTTATCGTTAGTGTCGTAGAAAACACCGTAAACTTCATAATCGCCTTGTTGCTTAAAAAAAGTTTTATTCTTTTTTAGGTATTTTAAATCATCAACAGACCAATTGATTTTGGCATCATCAATACTGCTATAAATCAGTTTATAATTAGAATCAAAAACCAAAGTCTTTTCATCATATAATTTATTGATGGAATTCTGATCTATTATTTTTAAAAGCTGATTATCAACTTGTTTTACATTTACTAATAGCTTAATATTAGATAAAGCTTTGATTTCTAATCGATCTCGAAATTCTTCTTTTCTGTAATTGGAATATAAAATGAATATCACTGTAGAAGCCAATCCGAAAAGGATGGTAAACAGTAAACTTACTAAAAGTGATATTCGATTTTTTAATGTCATTCCTGATCGCTTAAGTAATATCCGTAGCCGACTTTGGTTCGGAGAAGTTTTATTTCATGGTCTTTATCAATCTTTTTTCTTAAAAAATTAATATAAACCTCAATAGTATTCTGATTGGTTTCGATATGATAATCCCAAAGTTTCTCTGCTATAAATTGTTTAGAAAGCACTTTTCCTTTTGCATGCGCTAATATCAAAATCAATTTAAATTCTTTTGGAGTAAGTTTAATTTCCTCTCCAGCCCTAAAAACTTTCATTTCTTCCTCAAAGATTTCTAAATCTTTAATGGCGATTTTACTTTCTATCTGCTGCGGAATTTCTTTTCTCCTTAAAAGAGACTGTACTCGTGCATACAATTCGTCAAAATGAAATGGTTTTACAAGATAGTCATCGGCACCATTATCGAAAGAAGACAATTTATCTTCAATTTCGCTAAATGCAGTAAGCATTATAATAGGTGTTTTTTTATCTGTTTCCCTAATTCCTTTGCAAACATCAATTCCATTTAATCCAGGCACATTTATATCTAGGACAATTAAATCATATTCGTACGGAAAGTACTTTTTAAGAAGCAAAGAGCCATCATAATAAGGAACACACTCGAATTCTTTTGAAGTAAAGAATGCGGTGATTTCTTTTGATAAAGTAAAATCATCTTCGAGTAGTAATATTTTCATGCCTGATTATATTATTTGTAGATCTGATTTGATAAACTCAAATCAGATCTACATTAAAAGTATATTATTTAAAATAAGAAAAAGTCTCGTTATTCTCAATTTTCAATAAAGCTTCATAAATAAGTTGAATCACATTCTCAACATCATCCTTGTGAACCATTTCTACAGTAGTATGCATATATCTTAACGGAAGCGAGATTAATGCAGCTGGAACACCACCATTACTATACGCAAAAGCATCAGTATCTGTACCCGTTGCACGCGAAGTAGCATGTCTCTGAAAAGGAATTTTATTCTCTTCTGCAGTATCAACAATCAAATCGCGCAATTTATTCTGAATAGCAGGAGAGTAGCCAATAACAGGACCTTTACCCATTTTAAGATCACCTTCCACCTTTTTATCAATCATTGGTGTAGTAGTGTCGTGACAAACATCGGTCACAATTGCCACATTTGGTTTTATGCGGTGAGCAATCATTTCAGCTCCGCGAAGACCAATCTCTTCTTGAACAGAATTTACTATATATAAACCAAAAGGAAGTTTCTTTTTGTTTTCGTGTAATAGTCGAGCAACTTCAGCAATCATAAAACCGCCCATTCGATTATCGATAGCGCGGCAGACAAATTTATTCTCATTCAAAATCATAAACTCATCAGGATAAGTAATAACGCATCCCACATGAACACCTAATGCCTCAACCTGCTCTTTGTTTTCACATCCTAAATCAATAAAAATATTGCTTAATTTAGGAATTTCTTCCTTATCGCGCAAACGAGTATGAATAGCAGGCCATCCGAAAACACCCTTTACAATTCCGTTTTTAGTATGAATATTAACTCTTTTTGAAGGAGCAATCTGATGATCAGAACCACCATTTCGTATTACATATATTAAACCATCCTCTGTAATATAATTTACATACCAAGAAATTTCATCTGCGTGACCTTCAATAACAACTTTGTAAGGAGCATCTGGATTGATTACTCCAACAGCTGTTCCATAAGTATCTGTAATAAAAGTATCTACATAAGGTTTTAAATAATTCATCCAAAGTTTTTGCCCTTCACTTTCATAACCAGTTGGAGAAGCGTTATTTAGATAGCTTTCTAGAAAAGCTATAGAAGTATTATTCAAGATCGATTTTGCACTCATAAAAATATTTTTCCGCTAAAATATAAATTTGGTATTAGAGTTGTGTATAAATATATAATTTTACACTTTAATTATGATTCAATGAGACTAACCACCTTTTTATTTATATTCTTAATTTGTTTTTCTTCTAAAGCCCAAGTTACTCCAAAAGAGAACGAACAAATGGGATACATACTTACCGAGAAAGATTCTATTTTAGGCGATACCATTCAGCTGCCAGAAATAATTATTTCGAAAGGAAAAAAGATGAGTGCAGAGGAAATGAAACAATTTCAGATTCTTCAAAACAGAGTATATAAAGTTTATCCTTATGCAAAATTAGCTTCAGAAAGACTAACTGCTTTAAATAACGGAATGGCTCGTTTAAAAACAAGTCGTGAAAAAAAGAAGTATTTCAAAATAGTCGAAGACTACTTAAACAATGAATTTGAAGAAAGGCTAAAAAAACTATCCAGAAAACAAGGACAAATTTTGGTAAAACTAGTTCATCGTCAAACCGGAATTACAACGTACGAATTAATTAAAACACTAAAAAGCGGATTCAAAGCCTTTGTGTCAAATACAACAGCCAATTTATTTGATATTAGTCTAAAAGAAGAGTATAAGCCATACGATGAAAACGAAGACTATTTAATCGAAACGATTTTAGTTAGGGCATTTGAATCTGGTCGATTGGTAAATCAGAGGCCCGCTCATCCTGTCGACTATGAAGATTTATCAGAGAAGTGGCAGCTAAAAGCAAAAGAATTAGAAAAGAAGTAGTTCTTTATATATAAGGTATAACCCGACAGTTTTTGAAATCTGTCGGGTTTATTTTTATACATATATAGTTATAGATATTTAAATCAGAATTCCAATTTTCTGTAGAGACGCACTTCAGTGTGTCTAATATGCATCAGAGATATAATTGAAAATACTATTTACGACAGTCTGGCTGTAATTTGAAATTTCAGGAATTGTAATTTTAATATTATTTAGAAGCTATTTCCCGCTATCCGCTGCAATCTTTTTGTGCCGAACCCCGGCACAAAAAGGATTTCCGCTTCTATCGGGGCTAGGGAAGCTGTTTTCAGAAGAAAGCAGGGAGAAAACTTAGAGGCTCTGCGTCTTTGCGAGAACAAAAACAGCAGAAAAAGCGGCTTTGCGTCTTAGTGCCTTCGCGGCAAAACAGCCAAAAGAAATGCGGAATTCAGAAAAACCCCACAGCGGATGAAAAAACATCAGACTGTAAATCTTATGTTACCAGCAGGTTAAGAAAAATAGCGAAAAAAGATTGGAAATAGTTGGAAAAAAAGCTTGGATAACTGGAAAAAGGTTCTACTTTTGCACCCGCAACGGCGAAAAACGCTCTTAGACATTCCGGCAGCT